>CAZSMH010000005.1:0-44264 GCA_964607965.1 uncultured Christensenellaceae bacterium | reverse complement strand
AGCCGTAAAGCCTGCCGATTCAAGCGTTTTACGGGAAACAGTATTGTAATACCAGCACCCTGCTATCGGTTTTAAAGAACTCTCGTACGCCCATTCTTTAATATGGGCCAGTATTTCACGGCCTACGCCCTTTTTTCTGTGAGAATATGCAGTGAACATTCCTACAGACACTATTTGCGGGTTAAGGCGCGATATTTCGGCAACACCGCAGCCAAGAAGCTCACTGCCATCCTTAAGCATAAAAATAGTGCGGTTATCTATGCGCTCCTTAAGATTATTATATCCGCCGCTCGGCTCGTCAAAAAAATCGTCTGCTATAACCCTTATTCTAGCTATATCATCAATTTTTGCAACAGTAAACGAGTAAGGCAGCACCGGTTTTACTTTTTCAGTATCGGTAAACAGACATCCCTCGCGTTCAATTTGATAATCCCACTGTGTTATAAGGCTGCAGAGCATTATATCTTGTGTAATAACCTGTATAGTCTTTATGGATTTTTCATTAATAATCTTTTCCAAAATCAGCGGAGCCATTCTAAAAAACGGCGTTTTAACATAAAAGAAGGTTAGTACATCGCCTGATATTGAAGCATATCCTATCTCGCAACCACTGTTTACAATAAGAAATATATCCGAATCATAAAGCGTTTGCTCAAGATATGACTCAATCGGAAACGGGAGACTTATTAAATATTCCAAAATAATGCAGTTTGCTTCGGTAACATCCGAATTTTTAAATACAGTTCCGTTATATATCAATTTAGGCCTCGTTAGTAGAGTATTAATCGGCAATTAAAGTTTTAGAAGCGATAGAGGGCATAAGTTTAAAACTTTATGTCTTGAACATATATCCATAGCCCCAAACGGTGCTGATATAATTATGATATGGCTTTATGTTTTCACGCAGAGTTTTGATATGAGTGTCAACCGTTCTGTCCGTTCCAAAGAAATCATCCCCCCATACCTCGCGCAGTATCAATTCTCGGGTCATGGCACGGTTAGGATTTTTTGCAAGGAACAAAAGCAGCTTATACTCTTTGGGAGTCAGCATAATACTTTCGCCGTCAATAAACACTACTCTTGACGCCACGTCTATGCAGAGCCCGTCAAATATCAGCCGCCTTGGCACATAATCTTCGTTGTGTTTGCTATGGCGCAGCAAAACATGAATCCGCGCTATAAGTTCCTTATATGAAAAAGGCTTTTCAATAAAATCGTCTGCTCCTATTTCATAAAACATTAGTTTTTCTTCCTCGCTGCTTTGGTTTGAGAGCATAACAATAGGAACATGTGAATTCTTGCGAATCTGCTGGCAAACATGCCATGCATCCAATTCGGTTAAATTCGCATCCATAATTATAATGTGATAGTCGTTTCGCCTGAACAATTTTAATGCGGATATGCCGTCAGCTGCCTCATCAAAAGTAAAATTCTCAAGTGCTGCATAGTTTTTTATTGCAGCTCTTACTTCGGCACCCGGATCTACAATTAACAGGCGTATCTGCTTCATATGCAAATCTCCTGCTTGCTATTGTATTCCATTTCTATACTTTTGGTGTTTTTATGATATAACAACGATATAACATTGACAAGAGATAATTTAAAAACATCCAATTTATTATATATTTGTGATGAATTTGTGATAGTTTTTAATAAAAATAGCTAATTTAATAAGAATATAAACTGCATATGATGAAATATTGTTAAATTTACTCATTTTATTATCACATTTGTTTGGTACAATAACATTAAAGCATGCTACATCTATAACAATAAACTCAATTCCATAATACTAAAAACAGCTTGGAGGTGCAAGATGAACACAAAATCTGTCACGGAAAAGCGCGGCGGATGCCAGGAATGCAATAATCAGCAGTATTCTGAAATTGCAAACATTATCGACCTGTATAAGAATAAGCCCGGCAGCCTTATACAGATTCTACACCTTGCTCAGGAGGTATACGGATACCTGCCCCTTGATGTGCAGACCTTTATAGCAGATTCTTTAAACATTCCCCTTTCAGAGGTGTCGGGCGTGGTAACGTTCTATTCTTTCTTTTCAACAAAACCCAGAGGACGCCACACTATACGTGTCTGTCTTGGAACAGCCTGCTACGTCCGCGGCGGCAAAAAAATAGTTGAAGGTTTGCGGGAAAGGCTCGGCATCGATATCGGAGATACAACGCCCGACGGAAAATTTACTTTCGAGGTGGCGCGCTGTATTGGCGCGTGCGGTCTTGCTCCCGCCGTTATGATAGACGACGTTGTCTACAAGCAGGTAAATGTCAATAAGCTCGGCACGATTCTTTCCAAGTATGACGATTAGGAGGTGACGAACATGAAAAAGATTAATACAATAACGCATCTGCAAAATATTAAGGAACAATACAACAATACGCTGCAAAAATACGATTACCGCATATACATATGCAGCGGAGCCGGATGTGTATCCTCAAACTGCGGCCAGGTTTATGATGCCTTTGTGAGCGAAATACAAAAAAGGGGTCTTGCCAATAAAGTGAATGTATACCGTACCGGGTGTATGGGCACTTGCGCCGTAGGCCCAGTTATTCTTGTGCTTCCCGACCGGGTATTCTATACCGAAGTTGACGAGAAAAAAGCAAAAGAGATAATAGAGTCCCACATAATAGGCGGTAAAGCAATAGAAGAATACACATTCTACGACCATTCTCTTAGCAGACACGTACCTATTATAGACGATATAGAGTTTTTCAAAAGGCAGGTTAAAATCGCCCTCAGAAACTGCGGCTCTATTGAGTTTGGCGATATTTCAGCTTATATTGCAAACGACGGCTACTTTGCTATATATAAAGCGCTTAATGATCTATCACCTAAAGCCGTTGTCGAAGAGGTTAAAAAATCCGGCATCAAAGGACGCGGCGGAGCAGGGTTTCCCACCGGAATAAAGTGGGAGGCAGCGCTTAATCAGCCCGGTGATAACAAATACATTGTATGCAACGCCGACGAAGGCGACCCCGGAGCGTTTATGGACCGCAGCATAATCGAAGGAGACCCCCACACAGTTATTGAGGGTATGATGATAGGCGGCTTTGCCATAGGCGCAAATATGGGATATATCTACATCCGCGCAGAATATCCTATTGCTGTGGAAAGGATGACTGACGCACTTGAAGAAGCGCGCAGTTTAGGCCTGCTTGGTAAAAACATATTCGGAACTGGTTTTTCGTTTGATATAGAAATACGCATAGGCGCAGGCGCCTTTGTATGCGGCGAGGAGACGTCGCTTATGTCTTCAATAGAAGGCCATCGCGGCGAGCCGAGGCAGAAACCGCCGTTCCCGTTCCAGAGTGGGCTTTTTGGAAAACCTACTATTATAAATAATGCAGAAACGCTTGCAAGCATACCGGTTATAATTTCAAAAGGCGGCGAATGGTATTCACAGTTCGGTACTGAAGACAGCAAAGGTACCAAAGTTTTTGCGCTTGCCGGAGATGTTGTAAATACGGGTATTGTCGAAGTGCCTATAGGAATTCCTCTCGGTGATATTATATTTGAAATAGGCGGCGGCACTCCCAACAAAAAGAAATTCAAATCGGCGCAGATAGGCGGTCCGTCAGGCGGTTGCGTAACAACAAAAGATTTGAACGTAATTACGGATTACGAACCTTTAAAAGAACTCGGTGCGATAATGGGCTCAGGCGGTCTTATAGTTATGAATGAGGACGCCTGTATGGTGGACACTGCACGGTTTTTTATGGATTTTATACGCGATGAATCCTGCGGAAAATGTAACGCATGCCGTATAGGCACAAAGCGCATGCTCGAAATATTAGAGCGTATCACGCGGGGTGAAGGCAGAGAGGGCGATGTTGAGCTTCTCATAGAGCTTGGCGAGACGCTTTCCCAAACCGCTATGTGCGGGCTTGGTCAGACAGCGCCGAACCCGGTTCTTTCAACAATAAAATATTTCCGCGAGGAATACGACGAACACATAAGAAACAAGTACTGCCGTGCGGGCGTCTGTTCAGAGCTGTTTATATCACCGTGCGAAAACACCTGTCCTGCAAATGTCAACGTTCCCGGATATATGGCTTTGATTGCAGCCGGACGGTTTATTGACGCTTACAAGCTGATTCGTCAGGAAAACCCCTTCCCCGCCGTTTGCGGCCGTATATGCACAAGGCCTTGCGAAAGCAAGTGCCGCAGGCGCACTGTTGACGAGGCAGTGGCAATATGTGATTTGAAGAGGTTCGTGGCAGATTATGCAATGCAAAACGAAAAGGCGTATTCTCACGATATAGTATTTCCAAAGAACGGAAAGAGCGTCGCAGTTCTGGGAGCCGGCGCTTCCGGCCTGACCTGTGCGTATTATCTTGCACGTATAGGCTATGACGTCGATGTTTTCGAGGAACACGACACGGCTGGCGGAGTTCTCTGTTACGGCATACCCGAATACAGGCTTCCAAAAGATGTGCTTGCACACGAGGTAAGGCTTATTGAACAGGCGGGCGTAAAGATACATCTTAATACCGAAGTAGGCAAAGACATATCATTTAAAGACATAAAATCCAGATACGATTCGGTATATATTGCAACGGGTACGCAGCTTCCCCAAAAAGTTAATATCCCCGGCGAAGACCTTCCCGGTGTTATTCACGGCATACGGTTCTTGAAAAAAGCCAATACTCACGCGCCTATGCAAATTGGTAATAACGTAATGGTTATCGGCGGAGGAAATACAGCCATTGACTCTGCGCGCACGGCGCTCCGTCTTGGCGCACAAAAGGTTACCCTACTATACAGAAGAACTACAAACTCTATGCCTGCGTACGAGACGGAGATACACGAAGCAATAGAGGAAGGCATTAAGATAGTTGAGCTTGCAGCGCCTGTCAGGTTTATTGCAGGACATGACGGAAAGGTCTGCAAGGTCGAGTGCGTAAAAATGAAGCTGGGCAACTTCGATGCTTCGGGCAGAAGGCGTTCTGTTCTTGTTGAAGATTCAAACTTCATACTGGAAGCGGATATGGTTATACCGGCAGTCAGCCAGCATGCGGACTTCCCGTTTATAGGCAAAGACGAGATTGGCATAACACCTTGGGGTACATTTGTTTTGCAGGATGATACGCAGATGACGACTATGGAAGGCGTATTCGCGGGAGGCGACGTTACCCGAGGTCCGGATGAAGTTATTCGCGCTATTGCAGACGGCAAAAAAGCGGCCGTTTCTATTGATAAATATCTTGGAGGTAAAGGCAAACTCAACAAAGGCGAGCCTATTGAGATTCCAAAAGTATCTGATAATGATGAAATTGTTGCTCACGCACGTTTCGACCAGGAGATACTTGATCCTCAGGCGCGGAAAAATAATTTTGAGGAAGTTATAAAGGGCTATCACAAATTGAATGCGATGGCGGAAGCTATGCGCTGTCTGCATTGTGAAAGGAGGCAGTAATCGATGGTTAACTTAACTATAAACGGGCAACCGGTAACAGTCCCTAAAGATACGACAATAATGGATGCGGCAAAGTCTGTCGGTATAAATATCCCCGGCCTCTGCCGGCTTGACGGAATTCATAAGTTCGGCTCCTGCAGAATCTGTGTTGTAGAAGTTGTAGGAGCAAAAACACTTCAGGCTTCCTGCCTTGCCAAGGTGTCAGAAGGCATGGTAGTTTATACCAATACCGAAAAAGTCCGCCGTGCCCGCCGTGTCCTTTATGAACTGCTGCTGTCTGACCATGATAAGGACTGCTTAAATTGTACGCGCAACCAAAGCTGCGAACTGCAGGAGCTTGGCAAAATTCTCGGCGTACAGGAATCGCGCTTTGAAGGCGAGCACAGCGAATGCATAAACGAAGCATCAGTTTCTATCACGAGGAACATGTCAAAATGCGTTCTGTGCAGGCGCTGCGTAACCGTATGCAACGAAATTCAGGGAACAGGCATATTAAATGCCCAAAACAGAGGTTTTGAAACGGTTATAGGCCCTGCAATGGACCTTCCGCTAAAATCAGTAAACTGCGTGTTCTGCGGCCAATGTACAGTTGTCTGTCCTGTTGGAGCGCTTAAAGAAACTGATGCTATAACACCGGTATGGAAGGCTATAAGCGACAAAAGCAAACGCTGTATTGTACAGGTTGCCCCTGCTATCCGCGTAGCAATAGGCGAAGAGTTCGGCTATCAGCCCGGCGCGCGTGTAACCGGAAAGTTAGCGCAGGCGCTTTCTACTCTAGGATTTGACGACATATTCGATACAGATTTTACAGCCGATTTGACTATACTCGAAGAAGGCACAGAGTTCTTATCCAGAGTAAAAGCGGCTTTGACCGGCGGCCAGGCAACCCTGCCGATGATTACTTCCTGCAGCCCCGGCTGGATTAAGTATATTGAGCATACATACCCAAATCAGCTTGAACACCTCTCTACGTGCAAATCTCCCCATACTATGCTAGGTGCGCTTGCAAAATCGTTCTATGCCGAAAAAATAGGCATTGATCCTAAGGATATGTACGTTGTATCCGTTATGCCTTGCACTGCAAAAAAGTTTGAGGTTTCGAGAAAAGAAATGTGCAATAACGACGTACCCAATGTTGATGCAGTGCTGACAACGAGGGAGTTAGGACAGATGATACGCGAAGCTGGTATAGAGTTTTCGGCTCTGCCAGACCGTGAATTTGACAATCCCTTGGGTATGTCTACAGGAGCAGCCGATATATTCGGCGTTACAGGCGGAGTTATGGAGGCTGCACTACGCACGGTATATGAGATTGTAACCGGGCGGGAACTGCCTTTTGAGGGGCTTCACGTCTCCCCTATTGTTGGATTCGAACAGATTAAAACCGCTGAGCTTGTAATTGAAGACCCCCTGCCGGAATACGAATTCCTTAAGGGCGTTGCAGTTAAAGTGGCTGTTACCAGCGGTCTTGCCGGAGCGAAAGTGCTTATGGAGCAGGTCAAGAACGGAGAGTCGCCATATCATTTTATTGAGGTTATGGGATGCCCCGGCGGCTGTATTATGGGCGGCGGCCAGCCAAGATCTTTAGACCCTAATGTCCGTGAAAAAAGGCTTAAAGGTATATATGATGAGGACGAGCATAAAACTCTGCGAAAATCGCACGAGAACCCGTCAGTTAAAAAACTATATGAAGAGTTCTTGGAACATCCTAACAGCCATGTATCACACGAGTACCTGCATACGCATTATGTCAAGCGGGGAAAGTTCAATCAGTATCTTGATGAGCAATATGTTATCGATGAGGTGAGTTCTATGACGGAAAGCGGTAAGCAGTCAAAGGAGCTGCAAAAAAAAAATCCGGCTGAGCGGGCAGCACAAAGAGTAGGCGGTGAGCTCGAATCGGTTAAGGTTATGGCTTTGGAAGCGGAAATAAATCGCTTAAAGAAAGAGCTTACTGATTCTCAAGAAACTGTGGAGATACTAAAAGAAGTGATGAGCGGTTACGCAAAAAAAACCGGCCGCAAATAATAAATACAAGCGGCAGTCTGCTGTTTAGCGGGCTGCCGTTGTTTGTTGATTGCAGCGTCTATTATTATGTTATCTATGCATGTATTGATACAGCGTACACATAATGTTGCCGTTATACAGCTTGCGTTTTTTATCCGCCCTTTTTCCGAAATAGCGTTCAAATTGCGAATCTGCCGACAGCACATACTTTTTGCCAACGTTTGCTAAGGCGCGTCCCATATCCCTGTAAAGATTGTGAACAGCTTCTTTTTCCCCGAGTCTTATAGCATAGGGAGGGTTCGTAATAACAACGCTGCCTTTTTTGGCAAACTGTTTTATGTCCGCATTATTTATATTAATTTTTACTCCCGCAGCGCTTGCATTTTTCGCAACCGCTCTTATCGCCTTTTTATCTATGTCGGACGCGTAAACAGCCTGCGCAGCCTTTTTAAGCTGCAAGGCAGCCTCACGTTCTTTCTTAAATACCGGACCGAATGAATGCCAGTACTGAGCGTCAAAAGACCTAATAAGCCCCGGCGCCTTGTTTTCCCCTATCATCGCGGCTTCTATCGCAATTGTACCTGAGCCGCACATAGGGTCGGCAAGTTCCCCTTCCTTCCATCCGCTTAGCATAACAATTCCCGCCGCAAGAGTCTCGCGTAAAGGTGCGGCAACACCTTCAGTACGGTATCCCCGTCTGTTAAGCCCAGCCCCGCTGGTATTAAGACATAACGAGACGCGGTTTCTCAGCAGCTTTATATGTATATTGAATCTTTTACCCGTCTCCGGCAAAATATTCGTTTTATATGCGGATTTAAGCCTTTCTACAACGGCCTTTTTTCCAACGGATTGGATATCCGATACGCTAAATAGCCCGCTTGCCACGGAGTCCGCGTCCACTGGAAACGCATCGTTTTTATCAATAAATTCTTCCCACGAAGCTTTACGCACTCCTTCGAACAACTCTTCAAATGTAGTGGCTTCAAAAATGCTTAATTCTATATACACTCTGTCGGCGGTTCTAAGCCAAAGATTAGCCCTTGCTATGCCTGCATCGTCCGCATAAAAATATACCCGCGCATCGCTGGCGCGGACTCCGAAAAAGCCCAGCTTTTTTAGCTCCAAGGACGTCATTGCTTCCAGACCGAAAGAACATGAGGCAAAGCAGTTATATGTCATCCGTATCTTCCCATCTGTTAAGCTTAACCCCGTTTATATACAGTGCGAAACTGCATCCTAAAAACCGCGCACTCTTCTCACACATCTGCATTCTTGTAAGGTATATGCTTAGAAAATCCATAGGAGAAGCCGTATCGTTCATAGTATAATCGATTGATATAAGATTATTGGAAACAACAAGCTTAGTTGCTTTTATTGAGAAATTAACCCTATCGTGAATTCCGTATCCGGCTTTATTTCCCCGAACGCGAGCCTTGTGCGCATCTATTTTATCGGCAATAATTAAAGCGGCTGATATATCGCTTACCGGCATTCCCGTTTCTTCTTCGTGCATTCCAACTGCCGTGCATATCTCACAGGCCTCCGAAACCGCAATTCCCATATCGCACAATATAGGAAAAAGCAATACAGCTCCATGCAGCCCGTGGTTTTTTCGGTTTATCATGTTGCCGACATCATGCACCCATCCGGTAATTTTTGCCAGTTCAATGCGCCGCGGCTTCATACCCAGCTTTTTTAGTATTTCACCCGCTATACGGCTTACGTAACCAACATGCCTCGGCCCATGGTCGGTATAACCTATAGCCTCCAGCACTTTGTTCGACTGCTCTACCAGTTCGTTTAACTTCTCACTGTTTTTTACATCATCATATCCAACTGCCAATTTTATTCTCCCATATCAATAAGTTTTTCGTAATCCTTGTCGCCGGAAAAGTCTCTCTCTATATCACATTCGCTCCCCAACGCCTCAAGCGCATTTTTGACCGCAATGTAATCATAGTATTTTATACTATCAAGGCGCAGCGCCTCCAAAAGATAAGGTATTGCTTTATCTTCTCCCAGCTTTCCGAGAAGGCTGGCATAAAACGCTTTGTCGTCTTCGCAGAACAAAAAGCGTTCCAAAATATTTTCGTATACTCTCTCGTCAAATGGCATATTGGCAAGTATATCTAAAAAACAGTCTGCTGCGTACCGGCAGTTTACGGATTTGTAAGCTTCAAATACTTCTTCCAAGCATTTTTTCCCCGCATCCTTTAGCTTTTCTGCACAGGCTTCTGAAAAATCGCTTACTTTGTCCGCCGATTTTATTACGCTTATATAATAAGAATAGGGGTGTTCAAAATTCATTTCAGCAATTAACCGGACTATTGCGGTTTTTATTGCATCGCTTTTTTCGCCGTCATAGTTAATAAGCAATGAGTTTAAAAGCGGATGCGTTTGCTCTTGATTGTCTACTATACTGGCAAGCAACGGCGCAGGGACACTTATGCCGTCGAGTAAATATTTCCCCAGAACTTTTATTAGTTCGGCTGCTTCCATTTCTGAAAAATATGCATTGGGAGATTTGCCGTAAAGCCAATCTGCAGGCGTATCCAGCCATTTTGTATATAGCCTGGGCACCTGTTCGTCAATTTCGTCATCATTAAGATTAGCTGTGCGATTTTCTATATATTCTCTAAATTTTTGCTCAAAATCAATCAAAACGCCTGTCTCCAACATCTTCGAACAGCATATTATAGTACTTGTTAAGCGTTGCCGGAGAAATTTGATATATCTGCTGCAATTCTTTTTTATACGGCGGACGTATATTCTCCATAAGTTCGCTTACACACAGCTCAAGCGCAGCCGCCAGCGCCTGCGGCTTTAAAACCCATAAGCCGTCATCGTTACGCTCTTTTGCTATGGTGACCAGTAATTCCACGCCCGACGAGAGAAAACTATCCTCGTATCTGTCGCGGACATTTTTAATAAATATGGCCAGCGCCTGCGCATACTGCGGCGGAAGCGCCTTAATATCTTCGGATACTGTTCCTACCCTCACTTCCGCAATTGAACCTTTTATATAGGCAACATACGGCTCTTTCGCGCCCATACGTTTTAAATACATAAATACATCATTTTTTATCTCGTCTGTTTCCGTGCTTTTCAAAAGAAAATCCCTCATCGCTTCCTCGGCTTTTTCGTCGGAAAATATGCTTAGTATTTCAAGTACAATCTTTTTTATATACTCATCCCCGTAATTTAAACCCCATGATATTATGGATGAAAAGTATGATTCGCCGTTCCATTTTTGCCGAAGACTATCTTCTTTTTTCTTTAAGCATTCGTTAAGATAAGAAATGCGGCGCTTGATTTCATCATATTGAACCTGATATACATATTCCAGTTCTCTGTGTCCGCCATTTTTTTTTGCTTCCTGCGCATGCGTCTTATAATAAACAGCAAGGCTGTTATGCGGGTCGATTTTCAGTATTTTATTAAAGCAGTTTAAGGCCTCTGCGTATTGCCCGCAGTTTAACGCGGCTAAACCACAAAAATGCAGTATCCTAATATCGTATGGCTGGAATGCCGTTATCTTTAAAAACCATTTGTATGCTTTTTCGTGGTATCCGAGTTCGCAGTATGTGAGCGCTACTTTGTGCATGTCCTCTGGCTCAATGTCTAAAAGAGTGTCAAGTTTATTCAAATATACGGATGCACGCGCATGGTCATTAAGCTCTGAATAAAACAGAGCCAGATTACAACACGCATGAAGATTAAGCGGCTGTACTGCAATAACTCTTTCAGAAGTTTCAACGGCCTTTTGTTTCTTTCCGTCAAAAAAATAAGCCAGCGCAAGATTGTTCATTGCCGAAAAAATCGTGTCGTCTTTCTTTACAACATTCTCCAAATGACGTATTGCGTTTTTATAGTCGCCTTTATCAAGGTATTGTTTCCCTTTGCAAGACTCGTCTATCAACATGCGCCTGTTAATATCGTGCAGCGTCCCTTCTTCTTCGTATTCCTCTTCGTCTATTATGTCGAAAAGCTCGTCTATATCCTCCGCATATTCGCCTTCCGGGTCTATTGACAGGTACTGCTCAAACGCTTCGTCTGCAAGTTCATAATTTTTCATGCCCATGTAGTTGCAGCCCAGTGCAAACAGACATTCGGTAGGCGTATTGCCATACTTAGCTATCTTTAACAGGACATCGTTGGATTCTGCGTATAGACCCATTTCAGAATAAATCTGAGCAATGTTTAATAGATACTCCACATTTTGCGGTTCCATGCCAAGAACACATCTGTAAAGCGACAGTGCCTCTAGCAAATTACCTGCATCAATATGTTTTTCCGCTTTTTTAATAAAAAATTCAGCCGGCTGGTTAAAGCTTAAAATGTTGCCGTTTTGTTTATCCTTGTTGTTTTTCATTACCCCTCCGTTAATAATTATACCACAAATACTCTTTGCTTAACATTCACTTGCGGCATACAAACTGCGCTCTTTGTGTGCCTTTTACGCATGGGCTGGCAGTCATAAACTCAAAAGCATCTGTTGTTTTAAACCCTGTGCTTTTTAAAATGTTTTTTACTTTTTGTAGGTCATGCGCATACTGTACATGAGTTTCGCAGTATTTATTATATAGCCTTCCCTCCCGCATAAACAGTATAACGTCTATATTAAGCTTGTGCAGACTATGCTCGTATTCGCTCTGCCATATACAAGTTATGTCGTCGTTTTCATCGAAATATACCTGTTTATCCATAGAAGAAAGCTTTGCTCTTGTACTTATATCAAAAAGCAAAACGCCGCCCTCTTTAAGTGCAGAAAACGCGCTTTTTGCAAACATGCGCAGACCGTTTGTATCAATGTAATTAGGTCCGTCGCAAGCACATACAACCGCATCAACACGGTTGACTACGTTAATATCACGCATATCCTGCTGGATAAAAATAATATCACAGCCTAACTGCCGCGCTTTTGCTGCCGCTTTTACAAGCATTGCCTGCGAAATATCAGAAGCTATTACCTTGTGTCCTGTTTTTTCAAGGCGGCACGATATGCTTCCCGTACCGCAAGCCGCCTCATAGATAACAGCATTTTTACTATTAAGAAAACTGTTGATGTACTGTGCCCATTTATCATATTCCGCATCATACATCAGCTTGTCATATGCTTTTGCAAGCATATCGTAAGCTGCCATTAATATCCTCCCGTGGCCGTTTTGCAGTTGTATACAAATATACTATATTGGCTGTGTTTTAACAACAATTCGTACAGATAAAAATACTAATCTTATATATTTTTTTATTTCAGTTTTCAGCATTATAAAAATACATTCTCAACGGCAAAATATAATTGCGTTGACTATAAGCAATCCCGATGTTATAATCTAAAAAAATAGCCGATACAGTTTGAGGCGCGGTTTTCAAGAGTATGCTATGCCAAGGCAGCGGATGCCAATGAGGCTAGCAGGAAGGGTAAACCGCCGAAGGTAAAACCGGTCCGCAAGGTTTTTTCCTGGGGGTATGGCGAACAGCCATGCAACTGCCGCTTGACAACAGGCGGAGCGCTGCTGTTATCCTGCATTACTGCAAAAATGATGATGGTGCGCTTTTTGGGTTAGCGTGCCATTTTTATATCAAAAAGTTTTATGGAGGAAGAATATGAGGAAGTTTAAAGTTGGAATTATAGGCGCTACCGGTATGGTAGGACAGCGCCTTGTGACACTCCTGTCCGATCATCCGTGGTTTGAAGTCTCGCATTTAAGCGCCAGTGCGCGCTCAGCCGGAAAAACATACGAAGAAGCTGTGAGCGGACGCTGGGTAATGCATATTCCCTTGCCCCAAAAAATAGCCGGTATGAACGTTTTTGATGCCGATGATTTAAACGCTGCCCAGGGGCTGGATTTTGTTTTTTGTGCAATAAGCCTGGATAAAGCGCTGACAAGAAATCTCGAAGAAGCATATGCTAAAGCGGATATACCTGTGGTGTCAAACAACAGCGCACACCGATCAACGCCTGATGTACCTATGCTTATGCCCGAGGTTAACGCTGCACATCTTGATATCATAGAGTACCAGCGCAAAAGGCTTGGCACAAAACGCGGTTTTATAGCGGTTAAGCCTAACTGTTCTATTCAGACATATGTGCCTGCGCTGCACCCTCTTTATGAATTTGGTATAGACCAAATAGCCGTATGCACATACCAGGCTATATCCGGCGCAGGGAAAACCTTTGAGAGTTGGCCGGAGATGATTGACAACGTAATACCGTTTATCGGCGGAGAGGAACAAAAAAGCGAACAGGAACCCTTGAAAGTATGGGGGCATATTGACGGAGGCGTTATTGTAAACGCAAATAAACCTGTTATCACCAGCCAGTGTATAAGAGTCCCCGTATCCGACGGTCACATGGCTGCAACATTTGTTAAGTTCTCCAAAAAACCGCCGGCTGATGAAATAATAGAACGCTGGCGCAGCTTTAAGGCTTTGCCGCAGCAGCTGGCTTTACCCAGCGCCCCTGCGCAGTTTATTGTTTATCATCATGATGAAACACGCCCTCAAACACGAATGGACAGGGACAGCGGAGGCGGCATGTCAGTTTCTGTAGGCCGCTTAAGGGAGGATTTGATATTCGACTATAAATTTGTGTGCTTAAGCCACAATACGCTCCGTGGAGCTGCGGGAGGCGGCGTTTTGACTGCCGAACTGCTGGCCTCCAAGGGATACTTCGACCGATAATAGATATATCTTAATGTTGATATCGATAAAATAAAAGGAGGAGCAAATTAATGAGTATTTTTACAGGAGCCGGAACCGCACTTGTAACGCCTTTTAATGACAAAGGCATAAATTTCTCTGCATTTGAGACGCTAATCGAATACCAGATTGACGGCGAAATTGACGCTCTTGTTGTTTGCGGCACAACAGGCGAATCCTCAACAATGACCAAGGAGGAGGATTTAAGCGCCATTGATTTTGTCGTAAGGCAGTCCGCCGGGCGTGTACCTGTTATAGCCGGCACAGGCAGCAACAATACTGCAACCGCTATAGAAACATCAAAGGAGGCAGCCGCGCTGGGCGCAGATGCTTTACTTGTTGTTACGCCGTATTACAACAAATGTACAGACGCGGGACTTATACGCCATTATCATGCAATAGCGGATTCTGTAGATATTCCGGTTATTGCTTACAACGTGCCGGCAAGGACGGGCGTTAATATTAAGCCCGCCGTAATGAAGGAAATAGGACAACATGATAATATAGCGGCTATAAAAGAAGCAAGCGCCAACATCGCTCAGATAGCAGAAACAGCGCGTATATGCAAAGACATTGACGTTTATTCGGGTAACGATGACCATGTACTTCCCGTTTTGTCTCTCGGAGGCAAGGGCGTTATATCCGTTGTTTCAAACGTTGCTCCAAAGATGACTCACGATATGGTAGAAAGTTTTCTTAAGGGTGATTTTGCGCACGCACTTGAACTGCAGTTTGCCTTAAATCCGTTGGTATCAGCACTTTTCAGCGAGGTAAACCCAATACCTGTGAAAAAGGCGCTAAATCTTATAGGCATAAACGCCGGTCTGCCGAGAATGCCGCTCTGCGAGATGAGCGAAGACAAAGCCGGTTTACTTAAAAAGGAGCTTATCAAATTAGGTTTTGATATAGTATAGCTAAATCTCCTATTGTGCAACATATTATTTTACTTGGGATGAGAGGTTATTATGATAAAAATTATTATTTGCGGCGCAAACGGTAAAATGGGACAGGCGCTGGCCTGTGCTGCGGCAAGTTCTGAAGATATGTGTGTTGCAGCAGGTGTTGACAAGCTTCCGGACTTGTGTGAAAATAACTTTCCTGTATATGCGGATATATTTGATTGCCGTGAAAGCGCCGATGTTATTATCGATTTTTCCAGGCCTGACGCTCTTCGCGCAAATCTTGTCTATGCCAAGCACAAAAGCCTTCCTATAGTTATTGCAACAACAGGTTTTTCGTCCGAAGAAAAAGAGCATATAAAAGATGCTTCATCTTTGATACCTGTGTTCTTTTCTGCAAATATGTCTATAGGCGTTAATCTGCATATGGAACTTGCACGAAAAGCCGCCTCTTTTTTGGGAGAAGACTGCGATATAGAGATTATAGAAAAACACCACAATCAGAAGGTAGACTCCCCCAGCGGTACCGCGATTGCAATAGCAGAAAGCATAAATGGCGCTCTGATGGTGCCTAAGCCATTTGTTTGCGGCCGCAACGCCCAGACAAAAGCGCGAAGCCGTGAAATTGGCATACATTCGGTCCGCGGCGGCACGATAGCTGGCGATCACAGCGTATTATTTATTTGTACAGATGAAACCATTGAAATAAATCACCACGCTCAGTCACGGCGAATTTTTGCGTTGGGCGCTCTGCGCGCTGCTGCGTTCCTTTGCGGAAAGACCGCCGGTCTTTACAATATGGACGACCTTATTACACAAAACGCCGTAACAAACGTATATAAAATCGACGGTCAGGCTGTAGTAACGCTGGCTCGGCTTTCTTACTCACCTAAAGTTATTGCGCAGGTTTTCAAAGATGTTGCAGATGCTGATATAAAAATTGATATTATAAGCCAAACGGCGCCGCATGAAGGACGTGTCAGACTATCGTTCTCTCTCCCCGAGGCAGATATCGAAAAATGCATATCCACAATAAGCAAATACGCTGAAGGCGAAACATTACTTATTAAAAACATGGGTTTAAGCAAGCTTACAGTTGAAGGAGCCGGCATGCAGCATCAATCCGGCGTGGCTGCCAGACTTTTTGGAGCACTGGCAGAAAAAAACATCGGAATATCTATAATCACCACATCCGAAACCGCAATTAGTTTTTGTGTTGACTCAGATCAGTCGGGTGATGCTATAGCCGTGGTTGCCGAAGCTTTTTGCCTGTAAGACCTTTATAGAAGTTGGCAGTGCGGAGTGTAATCGCTCCGCAAAAGCTTTCTGATTAACCGCTTGTTTATAGATACATATTTAAGATTTAAACCTGCTGACCTCTCGGCCATACTGATCGTATAAAATAGCTTTGTTCTTTTTAAACTTGGCGAACAATTCGCTTGTTATTACGATTTGCTCTCCCTTTTTTATTATCATGTTATCGTCGAAAAAGTACGTATTCTCATTCTTGCCGATGTCTATGCTCCAGCCGTACAAAGACACGTCTTTATTATCGCCGTTATAAATAGTGACTTTTTTCCCTGCAATATCAATGCCGGTTATTTTCACGTCACTGATATCATCTAACGGCGCATCTATATCATCATAATGTATAACGCCTTCTTTTATTTCAAATATAAGCGTTCCTGTTGTGCCAAGCACAAGTACCTTTGAACCGAATTTGCCAAGACGGCCGACAGCATCATTATATTCTTCATCTTTAAACTTATTGGTAACAATACAATACTGCGGATCTGCCCCTTTTAAAAACTCATCAGATGAAGCGGTATCCTGGCCGTGATGGCCTGCTTTTAATATGTCGCATTTTAAAGGCCATCCTTGCTCTAACAGTATCTTTTCGGCGTTTTTTTGCTGGTCGCCTGCAAACAACGCTTTTTTACCGTTCCAATCAAGCATCATCACCATGCTGTTGTCGTTTTCCTCGGCAAACACACCGTTAGGGCCCAAAATATCTATTTTGAGTCCGCAAATATTAAGCTGTTCGCCCGCCTTAAGTGTTTTTATAGGTACATCTCCTGCCATTTCTCTCAGCATGGGCGAATGATCCTTAAATTCAAACGGCGATGTGTATATTACTTTGCATTCTGCATGTTCCAGAATCTTATAAAGAGCGCTTGCATGGTCTTTATGCGGATGAGAAATAAAAATTGCATCCAGTTCTTTTATATTATTGTATTTTAAAACCCTTATGACCTTGGGATAATCGTTCTCATCTCCTACGTCTATCATAATCCATTTACCGTCCGGCAAACCTATAAGACTGGCGTCGCCTTTTCCGACATCTATAAAATAGATATGCAAACCGTTGTCTGTTGATTTATCAGCATCATTTGATTCTGTACATACAGGCGTATAAACTGTTGATTTATCATCATTTGATTCTGTACATGCAGACGTAATAAATGTTAATATAAGCAGCAATGCTATTATCAGTATTTTCGCTATTTTTTTATCCAACGCGTTTTCCATCCGATATTGCATAATTTGATTATACAATATTTAGAACATAAAATAAAGCCTTAGATTAAAGATAAAATCTAAGGCTCTATTTTCTTTATATTTTGTTCTTTTATTTACTATAAAAGTTGAATTTTTTATTAAATATCTGATACTTTATTTTTGTTTATGATATAATTTCATTGTGTTTTAGATGTTCTTTTTTACGAACGAAAAGCACATCTCCCTTTTTACTCGGCAAACATATTGTTTGCCTCTTTTTTTGGAGGCGCCACGTATTGACGTGCATTTTTGTATATGTTATATTTACATGGCGCGCCGAAGTGATGGAATTGGCAGACGTGACGGACTCAAAATCCGTTGGTAGCAATACCGTGTGGGTTCAAGTCCCACCTTCGGCACCATTGACATCCTTATAAAGCTACAGGAAAGACATCAAGTAGAAATTTTTTTATAGAAACTGCTAAAGCAATCAGCTTTTTCTTTGTAACCTTCCCCATACTCATTTATCCTGTATACACGCCTATAATCGCATTAACTGAAGCAATCTTAGATTTAAAGTCCAGATGTGTGTGGGGAACCCTTAATGGTACTTGTATAAGTTTGTAAAAATATCTTCTTATAAGTTCATCAGTTAATCGGTATCATCAAAATATGTACACGCAGCGTTACGAATCATCTTTTCATAGCCACTTTACGTCTTGTTCCTGAATTTTATTCATACCTTCACAGCTTTCCAAAAAACTTCAAATATCATTCAAGCTGACTGTTTCCGAAATTAAATCGCTCTTTTTGCCGTAAAATATCCCTGTTCTTTAACAATGAAGGGCTGGGCATGCCGTAACTTGTTTCCCTGATTGATTTCTGCAACACCTTTGCTTTGTATAGTCAACTCGTATACCGTGCTACTCTTGACATTAGATGGTAACTTGACATTTTACATTTAAATATGGTATATATTTTATTATTTACTATAATTATAAGGAGGCAACTAATGAACATATTTAGAATCTCATTAAAAAGATTCATGCTGGTGTTACCCGTATGCGTATTTTTGTTTGCGGTCATTTTGAACGGCTGTTCTGCTTCTATTTCTAATGATGTTTCCCCACCCACAACTGGAACAGTATCTGAACAACCGGATAAGGAAACTCCACAGAGTACGGAACAATCGGATAAGGAGGAGGAAACTCCACAGAGTACGGAACAACCTGAAGTCAAATCAGGTTCATCGGCAGCTCTTGAAATAGAAGCGGAAGACGCTAACCTGTATAACACAAAGGAGAATCCTGTTCCGCTGGGTAAATGGGTCTGTTACCAGGCACCCAACTACACCAGCGACACCTATGAGCCTTTTTATGTGCGTATCGTCGGCGTCAGCCGCGACCCGGCTGAGGTTCAGGCGGCTATTGATGCCTATGACGGCATTATGGATTTGACGCTCACCGAGGATCAGGCGCGTGATATCGAATTTGGGATTGTGAAATACGAAATTTATTTTGCGCCTGATTATTCAGCCGCAGAATACGGCATAACGGTTCCGACCATGTCCTGGAGCGCATTATCCAAAGAGGGCGGCTTTAAAACAGATGGCGGCATGTCCTATATTGGCATAGGCAGCGCATATAGCTTGGGTTTCAGCGACTCAGGAGATAACCCGCAGCCTGGGGATACGGTGCCTGGCAAAAGCCTCTTCACTATTTTAAAGAACTACGACGAAAGCGAATATTTGTTCTCCAACACTTGGTATGATGGAGAAATCGTGTCTGAAAAGGCGCGGGAACTGTATTTTTCTGTCGCGCCATAGAAGGCAAAATATATTCTACGCGCGCTATAGCAATCATTCCACAGCCTACAACGAGCCGAGGTGGTAATACCCAGGCTCGTTTTATATCGGGATACCATAGGGATTACAAAACGTATTTTCGTGATTATATCAGTACGGCATATTAATAACCGGGAATAATAAAAAGACGTTATATGGAGTCTTTTATATTATGTAAGAGAAATATCGAGCGAATAATATTATTTCTTTTGGTTCTTTTTCTGATGATAGTACAAAAGTATATCGCTGCGCGTGACTATTCCAATAAACAGTCCGCGGTCGTCAGTGACGGGAATAAAGTTTTGGCTTCTTGCCATTAAGAACAAATCCTCTATTGAAGCATTAACATTAACAGGAGTATTCTGCCTTCCTTTTAGTATATCACGCACGCTATACTTTTCACTTATATGTTTATCGAACGCATCATGCTCTAGAATTGCCCACAGAAGGTTTCCTTCACTGAGTGTTCCTGCATATTTTCCGTTGCGTTCAATCACCGGTATGGCGGAAAATCCATGATGTTTCATTTTCTCCAAAGCCTGTCTTATTGTAAAATAATCATATATATATACAATGTCGCTTTTCGGCTTTAAGAAGAAGAGTATATTCATTTTTTATCCTCTTTAATTATATTACCTTTATCATATCACATCTGCTTATATAGCTTTAATATAAAGGCTCCAATATTTATAAATTGTTTATAAAATATAAGGCGCACGGTTTTACCCCGTACGCCGCAAATAAATAGTGTTATTTGTTTGTCGAAATCGCTCCTATAAGCCCTCCGGCGTCTATTATACGTCTCATAAACGGAGGGAACGGTTCTGCCTTGAAAATCTTGCCGCTTGTGATATTGCGTATATTGCCGCTCTCCAAATCCACATCCAGCTCGTCTCCAGCATTAGTACCGTAAACCGCCTTTGGGCATTCAAGTATAGGCAGCCCGATATTTATAGCGTTTCTGAAAAAGATACGCGCGAATGTTTCGGCGATTACACACGATACGCCCGATGCTTTTATGGCAATAGGCGCATGTTCTCTCGAGGAGCCGCAGCCAAAATTAGTTCCCGCTACGATAATGTCGCCTTTCTGTACCGTTTTAACAAAATCGGCATCTATATCTTCCATACAGTGGGATGCCAGTTCCTTTTCGTCAGAAGTATTAAGATACCTTGCAGGAATAATTACATCGGTATCCACATTGTTTCCATATTTATAGACCTTGCTCATTTTTTTCTCCCTCCTTAAATGTTGGCGGGGTCTTCTATGCGCCCCGTTAATGCCGATGCCGCAGCTACAGCCGGACTGGCAAGATAAACTTCCGACTTAACGTGCCCCATGCGACCCACAAAATTTCTGTTTGTTGTGGAAACGGCGCGCTCGCCCTCAGCAAGAATACCCATATGCCCGCCAAGACACGGCCCGCATGTAGGCGTTGAAAATGCCGCCCCTGCTTCTACAATGTCCGTCACAAGCCCTTCTTTTACGGCCTGCAAATAAATATCCTGTGTGCCGGGAAAAACTATAACCCTGACGCCTTTTTTCACCTTGCGCCCTCGCAGTATGTCCGCCGCGATACGCAAATCCCCCATGCGCCCGTTAGTGCACGAACCGATAACCACCTGGTCAATCTTGACATCGCCTACCTCGTCTATGGTCTTTGTGTTCTCCGGCAGATGCGGAAAAGCCACTGTTGGGCGGAGAGCCGTAAGGTCGATATCAATTACGCGTGTGTAAGGCGCGTCATCATCAGCTTCAAAAACCTTATAAGGCCTTTTTGAATGAGCCTTAACATACTCTATTGTTTTATCATCCACCGGGAATATGCCGTTTTTCGCACCTGCTTCTATAGCCATATTTGCCACAGTAAACCTGTCGTCCATAGTAAGAGCGCCTACTCCTTCGCCTGCAAACTCCATAGACTGATACAATGCTCCGTCTACGCCTATCATACCGATAATGTGCAGTATCAAGTCTTTGCCTGAAACCCATTTTAACATGCTGCCAGAAAGATTAAATTTAATGGCCGCCGGCACCTTGAACCAGCATTTGCCGCGCGCCATGGCCGCAGCCAAGTCGGTACTGCCGCCGCCCGTTGAAAACGCTCCCAGTGCGCCGTATGTGCAGGTATGGGAATCCGCGCCTATAACAGCATCGCCCGGTACTGCCAGCCCTTTCTCGGGTATAAGGCAATGTTCAATGCCCATCTGCCCCACTTCAAAATAATTGGTTAAATCCTGCCGCACTGCAAACCCGCGTATATATTTGCATTGTTCTGCCGCTTTTAAGTCCTTGTTCGGCGTAAAGTGATCCGGGACTATTGCCACTTTATTTTTATCGAACACTTTTCCGGCTCCGGAACGCTCAAACTCGCGGATTGCCACCGGCGTAGTGATATCGTTGCCCAGTGCAAGGTCAATATCGGCCTCAATAAACTGACCGGCATGCACCGTTGTTTGTCCTGCTTTGCTTGCAAGAATTTTTTGTGTCATCGTCATTCCCATTTTGTCTAACCCTCCAGTTTGATTTGAAAATAATATCTGTTGATAGCGTCAATATATGCGCGCACGCTTGCTTCAACAATGTCTGTGCTAAGACCGCGGCCTTTTACTTTTTTGCCGTCTTTGTCAAGCTTTACAGAAACTTCGCCCTGTGCATCTTTGCCTTCGCTTACAGAGCGAACAATATAATCCTCCAGTTTAAAGCTCTCGCCAATGCACCTTTCGATAGCATTGAAAGCCGCATCAACCGGTCCGTCGCCCGTGGCTGCTTCTTCTATTGTTTCGCCGTTCTTTTGCAGTTTTACAACCGATGTTGCAGTCATTTTATTGCCGCTGTTAATAACAAAAGAATCAAGCTCAATCTCTGCCTTTAAGTCGAACTGTTCGTATTCTACAAGAGCGCGCAAATCATAATCTGTTACGTCTTTCTTTCTGTCGGCAAGCTCCTTAAACTTATTAAAACATTCCGAAAGCTGCACATCGTCAAGCATGTATCCCAGTTCTTTTAATCTTTCTGAGAATGCATGCTTTCCAGAATGTTTTCCCAGCACAATCACATTTTCGGAAAGACCTATAGACTGCGGCGTCATGATTTCATACGTTTTTTTATTGGCCAGCACGCCGTGCTGATGGATGCCGGCCTCGTGGGCGAAAGCATTTGCTCCGACAACCGCTTTGTTAGGCTGTACCGTAACGCCGGTTATAGTTGATATCAGCCGCGACGAATTGTAAATCTGCCTTGTATTAATATTCGTTGTAAACCCGAAGAAATCCTTTCTTGTCGCAATTGCCATAACGATCTCCTCCATTGCAGCATTGCCGGCACGCTCGCCTATACCGTTTATAGTGCATTCTAACTGTGTTGCGCCTTCACGTACAGCGGCAAGCGAATTAGCAACGGCAAGGCCTAAGTCGTTATGGCAGTGAACGGAGATATCCACCTTTTCTATACCCTTCACATTTTGCTTTATACCGCGTATAAGCGTGCCGAATTCCTCCGGCAATGAATATCCTACGGTATCAGGTACGTTTATACATGTGGCTCCCGCTGCGATAACGCCTTCCAATACTCTCCATAAGAATTCCGGCTCGCTTCGCGAGGCATCCTCGGCTGAAAACTCCACATCACTGCAGAGCGACTTTGCGTATTTTACCATTTCTACTGCCTGCTCTAAAACCGCGTCTGGTTTCATTTTCAGCTTGTATTCCATGTGTATGGGTGATGTAGCTATAAATGTGTGTATTCTTGGAGCCACAGCGCCTTTAACCGCCTCATATGCTCGATCGATATCCTTTTTTAAAGCACGCGATAGACTGGCTACCGATGCGTTTTTCACAGTTTCCGCAACAGCCTTGACAGACTGAAAATCCCCTGGCGATGCTATTGCAAAACCTGCCTCAATAACATCTACTCCCAGTTTTTCCAGCTGCCGCGCCACTTTAAGCTTTTCCTGCAGATTCATGCTGCAGCCCGGGGACTGTTCACCGTCTCGCAATGTGGTGTCAAAAATTTTGATTGTTTTCATTTTACTTTCTCCTTATTTTGTTTTTCATGCTGCCGGTATCCGCAAACCGGAATCTGCAGTATTCCGGGTAACAAAAAAGCCTTTGCGTCTACAGAGACGAAAGACTTCGCGGTACCACTCTGCTTGCGGCAAAAGCCGCCAGCTTATCAGGGCACAACATGATGCCCGTACCCTTGTAACGTAGGGTCAAAACGTCTGCGCCTACTTTCTTCGACACAGCGGCTTCGGAGCGAGCTTCGCAAAATACTGTCTGACGCCTTTCACCTAAGCGGCGCCTCTCTGAAAAACAGGTTTTTCGCTACTGTTCTCCTTCACTGCCTTTATTGTGAATTATTATAATTGCAGGTCATGCCCTTTGTCAATAACCAATATTATAAATACTGGCTATTTTTTTATGTAAACTAAAACTGCGCGCGGTTAGATTGACAACAAAATTTATTTATATCCTTCGAACATCTTGTCCTTTTTTATAGAGGACACATTTGATCTCGAATCAAGAGTCGCGTCTATTTTGCGGCGTTTTATTTCTTCGTTCAATGCCTCACATTCTTTTGCCAGCTCATCGTAACGTTCCTGCAGCTTCAACACATCGTCCGCAATGTTAATGGCCGTCAGTACAGAAAGAGTCCCGGGATTGAGGTTGACGTACTGATTTTTTAGCTCAGACATCTTTCTGTCTACATAAATGGCAACACGGTGTATGTATTCTTCGCTCTCATAACCGGCCATCATATATTCCTTGCCGCAGATTTTGACCACCGTACGTGTTTTGTCCATAATACATCAACACCCCAAAACATATTTATTTAGTAATTATATACCAACATACGCAATTATACAACATATCATAGTACAAAATGTTGTATATTTACGCACTATTCACGTAATTTAGCGCCAAATTGCCTTGAGGCGGCTAAAACAACGGCATCCCGCGCCTCATTTGCCTCATTGTCAAGCAGCGTTCTGTCTTTTGCACGGAATATTATCGAATAAGCAAGGCTTTTTTTATCGCTGCCAAGCTTATCGTCCGTATATACATCAAAAAGCGACGCGCTCTCAAAATGCGGTCCTGCGTTGTCATATATACACTTTAATAACTCACCGGCCTGCACATTCTTATCTACGATAAGCGCTATATCGCGCGAAACGGCAGGGAACTTAGGCAACGGTTCGTATTTTTTTGTATCGTCCGACGCAGCAATAAGAGCAGACAGCATAAGTTCGGCTATATATACGCGCCTGTCTGATATTCCGAACGCTTCGGCGGTATCCGGGGCTATCTCCCCCAGTTCTCCCAGTTTTTTATTGCCGGAAAATACCGATGCCTTTCTTCCCGGATGATAATACGGGGCGGCCTCGTCAATAAACTTTATGTCTTTAATGCCGAAAGACTCAATTATATTCTCTACAACGCCCTTTAATGAAAAGAAATCTTCATTGCCGCACAATGCTAAACAAACATATTTTTTTTCGTCCGGAAGCGATCCGGCTTTATTATGGTATACGCGGCCTGTTTCAAACAGCCTTATATACTCTGCTTGTTTGTTTATATTACCAGCTACAACTTTAAGCATATCCGGCACCGGCGAGGTGCGCATATATGCCTGATTGTCCCCTAGAGGATTTTTTATTTTCACAGCGCTGCAAAGACTCTGTACTCCTAACTTCTCAATATCTGTCATCGAACCGAAAGAATATGTAACGCATTCAAAAAAGCCAAGTCCTGTAAGCAATGTTCTTATCCTGTCAGTGAATCGTTCTTCATCAGCTATTACGCCGCGGGTAACATTGCCGGTCATTTGCGTAACAGGTATGTTGGCATAACCGTACATGCGCGCCACTTCTTCCGCGATATCTTCTCCGTATGATATATCGCCGCGAAAACTTGGTATTTCGCTGATAAGCTCACCGTTTTCCAGTACTGTAGGAATAAATACGCGGCAAAGCAGCTCTGCCATTTTCTGTGGAGGTATGTTTGTGCCCAGTACCGCGTTTATTTTATCAGCCTTAACGCGCACCTGGCGCGGTGATAAGTCTGCCGAGAGTATGTCTATCTCGCCGGATACTATTTCGCCGGCTCCAAGAAGCTCTACCAAATGCAGAGCCCTGTCCATAGCCGTCTTGCATCCGGCGGCATCTATGCCTTTGGAAAAACGCATAGCGGATTCTGTTGAAAGCCCCAGCGTTCTTGACGTGCGCCTTACATTTCCCTGAGAAAACTTAGCGGATTCGAATATTACCGTTGAGGTAGTGCTCTTTATTTCGGAGTTTTCTCCTCCCATAACTCCTGCAATGCCTATGGCGCCTTTTTCATCGCATATAAGCAGCATATCGGTGTTAAGGTTTCGCTCCTTGCCGTCCAGCGTTGTTATTGTCTCGCCAGAGTTTGCACGGCGTACTGTAATACGGCCACCGCGAATGTCGCTGTGGTCAAAAGCATGCATCGGCTGGCCCATCTCCAGCATAACAAAGTTGGTTATATCTACAATGTTGTTAATAGACCTTACGCCTGCCGAAACAAGCCTGTCCATAAGCCATTTGGGTGAAGGCCCTATTTTTACATTTTTTATCGCCCGCGCTACATATCTTTCGCAGATATCGCCGTCTTTAACTTCTACTTTTATATAATCGCTTATGTCTCCGCCGTCTTCGGCGTATGACTTATCGGGCAGTTTCAAAGGCAGCTGCAAAGACGCAGCGCATTCTCTTGCCATTCCTATCATCGAAAGGCAATCCGGCCTGTTTGCGCCCACTTCAATATCAAATACGGTATCACAAAGGCCGAGAGCTTCATTAAGCGGCGTGCCGGGAACAAAATCTCCCTGCAGAATCAATATGCCGTCTATATCAGCGCCGGGATAATCGGTAATGGAAAGTTCGCTTCCCGAGCACAGCATACCGTATGAAAAAACGCCCCTTATTTTGCTCTTGCTTATTTTAATGCCGCCCGGGAGGCATGCGCCCGCAAGAGCTACCGGAACAAAAGCGCCCTTAAATATATTGCTTGCCCCGCATACTATCTGCAGCGTCTCTTTGCCGGTAAAAACACTGCAAACGGATAGTTTTTCGGCGTCCGGGTGTTTTTCTATATTGTCTATCCGCCCGACTACGACATTTTCAAGCCCTTCTCCGAGTCTTTTATAACCGTCAACGGCACTGCCCGTCATTATAAGCCTAGAGGCTAAATCCTCGGGCTTAATATCCATATCCACATAATCGCGCAGCCATTTATAAGGTGCTATCAATTCTTATCCCTCCTTATTTAAACTGTGCGAGAAAACGGATATCGTTCTCGAACAGCAGTCTTATATCTGTAATTCCGTATTTTATGTTTGCCAGACGGTCAAGCCCAAGACCGAAAGCAAACCCTGTATACTCATCAGGGTCTATGCCGCACCCTCTCAAAACATTCGGATGCACCATTCCGCAGCCTAATACTTCTATCATGCCGGTGCCTTTGCATATATTGCATCCTTCTCCCCCGCATTTTGAACAGGTAGCATCCACCTCCGCGCTTGGTTCGGTAAACGGGAAATGTCCCGGGCGGAATTTTGTTACAGTGTTTTCGCCGTAAAACTCCTTAAGAAATATATCAAGTGTGCTTTTTAAATGCGCAAAGTTAATTTCCTTTCCTACTACAAGCCCTTCCACCTGATTGAACACCGGCGAGTGTGTGGCGTCAACATCATCTGTCCTGTAAACTCTTCCGGGACATATCATTCGTATTGGGGGCTTTTGCGCCAGCATAGTCCGTATCTGCACCGGCGATGTGTGTGTTCGCAGCACGATATCTTCGGATATGTAGAATGTATCCTGAGTGTCTCGTGCCGGGTGGTCTTTTGGAATATTCAGCATCTCAAAATTATATTTGTCGTATTCTATCTCCGGCCCGTCCATAACCGAAAAACCCATGCTAACGAATATATCGCGTATTTCATAATATATACGTGTAAGCGGGTGCAAACCGCCTATAGGGCTCTTTTTACCCGGCAGCGTTATATCAACAGCTTCTGTTAGCAGGCGCTCTTGTGTTTCTTCTTTTTTTAATTGCACAAGTTTGTTGTCAATAGCATCAGTGAGCATATCCCTTATCTCGTTTACTCGCTTGCCGAAAAAAGGGCGTTTTTCTTCAGGCAAATCCTTCATGCCTCGCAAAACTGCTGTAAGCTGCCCCTTTTTCCCCAGCACCGCAATGCGGATTTCATCAAGCTGCGCAGCCGTTGCAGAGTTGGCGATATCAGCAAGCGTTTTCTGCGCCATTTCTTCAAGCATAGAGCTCATCTGCATTTTATATCTCCTATCTATATTATATTACCAAACAAAAAAACCCCTCGCCTTGGGGCGAAGAGTCCGCGGTACCACCCAAATTCGCTTTGGCGTTAATATATTTACCGCTAAAGCCTGTTGCGCTGTAACGAAGCGTCACGTCCTTTGAAAGGCAGCTATACCTGCGAAAGTTCCCCGTCACAAACAGCGGACGCTTCCAGCCACGGCGTCTTTCTCTGTTGCATGTTTCCTGCGCGGGTACTGTTCAGGCTTCATTCGCTTTTACTGCCAAAATTATAGCATATGGCATGAACACTTTTCAAGCACGTATTTTGTATATCAGTATGCCTGCTGCCACTGCTGCATTCAGGCTTTCGGCTTTTCCGTACATAGGTATGCGTATGCGTCGGGTTGCCGCGGCCATTATTTCCTGTGAAATGCCGCGTGATTCGTTGCCTATAACAAGGCATGTCTTTTCCGCTTCAAAACAGTGTTCCGTATTACCGCCCAAATCCGCGCAGACAATATTATAATCAAACGATAAAAGGCGCTGCAGATAACCTTTAAGCTCAGTACGCACTACCGGCAGATGAAAAATGCTGCCCATGGAAGCTCTTACCGCTTTGGGAGAATAGCAGTCTGCGCAGCACGGCGATAAGACCACTCCGGAGCATCCCCCTGCGTCAGCGGTGCGTATTATCGTACCTATATTTTGCGGGTCCTGTACGCCGTCCAAAGCAACTATAAATCCTTCGCAGATTTCGTTAAATAGAGGCGCTTTTGCCACAGCCGCTATACCCTGCGGCGTTTTGCAGTCGCAGATTGCATTTATAACCTTCGTAGCAACTCTGCATACATTCTTTCCTAAGTTTTCGGCCAGTGCTGCTATTTTGGAGTATTTATCGTCCGCTATTATAACGCTTTGCAGTATTTGGGGCATGTGCTTAATAAGCTCATTAACACACTTTTCGCCTTCAACTAAAAATAATCCATTTTCTTCGCGCCCCTTTTTGGTTTTAAGGCTTTTATAAACCTTAATCAGCGGGTTCTGAGTGCTGGTTATTATTGTTTCCATACTGCTCTTCCCCTTCTACATACAAATACCATCTTGGGATCATTGAAAAAACATTTCTGTCGCGGAATTTTTCGGAGATGTTGATATCGGAATCATAAAGCAGCGCGTTTGTTTTATAATATAGGCCTATATGCGGCATTACTGCCAAAAAGCGATCTTCCATCATTGTATACGCTTGTTTCATAGACGATTCATCAAGTGCCTGCCGGCAATTTATAAGCAGCGAATCTATTTCTTCATCCGAAAAGCGCCCGTAGTTTATATCGCCGCCGGTACCAATAAGACAGTCAATATCTGGGTTTACATCAAGATAAAACGAACAAAGCGCAATATCAAAGTTTCCGGACGATAGGCGCCTTTTGTGCTCATCGTCATCCACCTCAATTATTTTCACATCCATACCGCACTGCGAAAGCTGCGCAACGATGTTTTCAGCCACAACTCTTCGGTAGGATTCGCTGTTGCTGATAAGGAGTTCAAAACTCAAATCGTATTTCTGGTCTCCCTCAATTTTTTGAGCAAAAGGAGATGTAATTATTTTTTTATACCCTGACAACTCCAAGAGTTCAGTTGCTTTCTGCTGGTTAAATTCAAATATCTTTGAGGGCCCTGCCGAAAGGAATGAATCCGGTGAAACTGGATAATCCGTAACTACCGCATGCCCGAGAAGCCCCTTGGCAACAATATCCCGTTTATCAAGAGCATACGCTACGGCGACTCTTAAGTTAACATCGGCAAATAGCCCCCGTGTATTAGGCACAAGGCAGTCATAATATTGTGTTAAATAATCAACATAATGTTTCTCACCGAATTTTTGATATGTGTCAACCGTCAGTATAGAAGTTGTAAGAAAATCCAAAAGACTCTGATTGAAAGCTGCCAATTCAAAATCATGGTCGGGGTAACAAACAGCATTCAGCGATTTTATAAAAGGCTGCTGTTTCCACCATGTTTCGTTGGCAGTTAGTTTTACGTTTTTCATCATATCGAATGATTCTGTATAATATGGACCCGTGCCTACGGGTTTTGATTTATCCACATTTGCTGTTATGCAGTATTCTCTGCACAAAACGGGAAAAGTCATATAATAAATCGCCGAGTTTCCCGGCTCGTCAAGCGTCAGTTTTACCGTATACCTATCAACCGCCTCGCAGCTTAAAACGCGGCTGTTGTGATAGGCATAATTAGATTCGGCAACAGAGTAAGACTTTAACAAGGAAGCTGTGTATACAATATCCGCTGATGTCATTTCACCGTATCCGTGCTGCCACTGCACGCCCTCGCGCAGCTTGAAAGTCCATACACGCCCAGTTTCGTCTACCTCCCATGTTTCTGCAAGTTCCGGCTGCGGATACCCGTTTGTATCAATCCTAATAGGCGATTCATAAATGAGCGAAAACAGGTTGTACAGCCCGACATTTTTTGTTTTAAGAGGGTTTAAAGAAGCCGGATTTTGCGGTATAGGAAAGATAAGCTCACCACCCTCCGCCGGTACATCTTCTTTAATAATTGGCGGTAGCGTATATATCGGGATGGTATCCTGCGCATTTTCGACATCAGCGCCGCTGCTGCAACCGCATGATACCGTAGTGAAAAGCGCGATTATTATGCATATAACTTTTTTAAAACTATGGTTCAAAATCATTATAAAGGCCTTTATATATATAATGGTTTCGCTCGACTGTCTTTAAATAATTCTGCGTTTCGGGAAAAGGTATGTATTCCAACGCTCCGTCTGAAGACCAGTTGTCTACATTTCGCGGTCCGGCATTATAAGCGGCGAGCACTTTATCCATATTTCCAGAAAATTTGTCGAAGAGATAACGGATATACCAGCAGCCTAAACGTATATTAATATCCGGATCCAAAAGCATGCTGTGGGTATAATCATCAAGCCCTATTTTTTGGGAAATCCATTCGCCGGTATCAGGCATTATCTGCATCAGCCCTGTTGCACCTTTAGGGGAAACTGCATCGGGTTTAAACCGGCTTTCAGTATAGATTATGGCGCTCACAAGGTAAGGGTCAAGTGCATATTCCTTGCTTCTTTGCTCAATAATCTGCTTATAGTCAAGCGGATAAATACGGTAAACCAAAAATGCGCGCAGAAAGACAGCGGCAAGAATTACAAAAACAAGAACAGCAGCCATCCATATCTTTTTGCGGTTATTTGCTTTTACTTTTGATGATTGCATAGCTTACTCCCTATTTTTTTCAAGAAGTCCGTCTATTTTTTGTTCAAGTTCTTTTATGCTTCCATCGTTGGTTATTATTTCATCCGCATAACGTTTTAAAGTTCCGTCACTCTGCTGAGCCTTAAGCCGCAGCAAAGCGCTTTTTCTGTCGAGAGAATCGCGCTGCATAATACGTTTTATTCGTGTCTGCCTTTTTGCAGTAACGAGCCACACAAAGTCCATCATAGTGTGCATACCGGTTTGTATAAGAAGCGCAGCATCTATAAACACTCGCCCTTGCGCCTCTTTTGCTTTATTCATAATGCGTGAAATAATAAGAGGGTGCAGCGCCTTATTAAGAAGCATTCTCTTTTCTCTGTCGGCAAATACAAGCGCTGCCAACGCCTTTCTGTCGAGAGCGCCGTCTTCTTTAAAATAACTGTCTGTAAAAACGCTGCGCAGTATTCTTTCGCCTTCTTCACCATGTTTCGTTAGCTCGTGCGCCACCTCATCGGCGCATATTACTGTCTCTCCAAGTTTTTTTAAGTAATTGCTGATTGCTGATTTTCCGGAGCCAATGCCGCCGGTTATACCTATCTTCATTTTGCATCCAGCCAGTTTCGCCCCGCGGATACATCGGCTACCAGAGGTACACCAAGCGGGTAAGCGTTTTCCATGCATCTTTTAAGAAGTTTCTTTATTGCTTCCGTTTCGTTCTGCGCCGCATCTACTATAAGCTCGTCATGCACCTGAAGTATAAGCTTTGACGAAAAGCCTCCCTCGTTTAATTCGCGCCATACGTTAATCATCGCAAGCTTTATTATATCGGCGGCTGTACCCTGTATAGGCGTATTCAATGCCGCGCGTTCTCCGAACGAGCGCACGTTATAGTTTTGGGACTTAAGCTCTGGCAGGTATCGCCGTCTTCCAAGCAGCGTTGTAACATACCCGTCATTCTTTGCTTTTGTAATTATATCGTCCATGTACTGCCTGACGCCTGAAAACCGCGTAAAATAGCGTTCTATATACCGGGCGGCTTTTTTAACGGGGATATTAAGGTTGCGGGCAAGTCCAAAGTCGCTAATGCCGTACACTATTCCGAAATTTACAGCCTTTGCACTGCGTCTTAGTTGTTCAGTAACTTGTTCCATCGGCACCCCGAACACTTCAGAAGCTGTCCTCGTATGTATATCGATACCGGAATTGAACGCCTCCTGCATAACCTTATCGCCAGATAAAAAGGCCAGAATGCGCAGTTCAATCTGCGAATAATCCGCTGTAACCAGCATCCTAGAATCTTCAGAAGGCAAAAACAGCCGCCTAATCTCGCGTCCCTCCTGAGTACGTATAGGAATGTTCTGCAGGTTCGGCTCCTTGCTGGATATGCGTCCGGTGACGGTTGATATCTGTACAAACGTGGTATGCACAAAACCGTCTTTGTCTGTAATTCTTGAAAGCCCGTCAATATATGTGCTTTTCAGCTTTGTCAGCCGGCGGTATTCGATAATGTTGTCTATTATAGGATGTTTGCCAGACAGTTTCTCCAGCACCTCTATATCAGTTGAATAACCCGATTTAAGCTTTTTGCCCGCGGGCAGCCCCATCTGCTCAAAAAGCACCTGTCCTAACTGTTTTGTTGAGTTGATATTAAAACTCTCGTCGCCTGCAAGCAAGTGAATTTTTTTTGTCAGGTCTTCTATCTGTCGTGAAAGTTCATTATCGTACTTGCCCAGCATGTCAAGGTCTATTCTAAACCCTGTGCATTCCATATCAATAAGCACGCGCATAAGAGGCATCTCAATATCATTATACACATACCAAAGGTTGTCATTCTCAAGCTTTTTAATCTGCATATCGTATACAGACATTATTGCTGCAGAGTATCCTCCATAATTGTATTTTTTTATAAGCGCGTCAAAGTCAAACGATGCGGATGAAGGGTCTATAACGTATTCGGCAAGTTTAACGTCAAATATGTTGCATTTAATGTCGATTCCGCAGTCTTTAAATTCTGCAATAACGGATTTTGCGTCATATGTGATAAGCATAAGATTGCTGTCTTCAAACAACTCTTTTAACGCTTCATTCACCATGTCGCGTGTAAAATCAATATTAAGAAGACTGTGCTGCGCAACAACCTCAAATTCTTCTTCGTCAGTTAAGGCAACCGATATATCATTGCCTATTACTATTGCCGCGCGTCTAATACTGCGTGCTTTACCGACAAGGTCTTTAAGCTCTTGCATTGTTTCGATGCGTACGTTTTTTGGCTGCGGCAGCAGAGCAGGCTTTATTCCCAGTCTGTTCTGCAGCGTAGCAAACCCAAGCTTTTCAAAAACAGGTCCGGCATTCTTATCGTTAAGGCCGTTAAACTCAAGAGAATCAATGTTGACTGGTATGGGCGCATTAACGTCTATCCTGGCAAGCTTTCGGCTTAACAGCGCAAGCTCTTTGTGTTGGATCAGTTTGTCTTTTAACTTGCCCTTTATCTCGTCAATGTTTTCATACACACCTTCCATGTTGACGTAGCTGTGCAGCAAATTGAGAGCCGTTTTTTCGCCGATGCCCGGAACACCCGGTATGTTATCGGACTTGTCTCCCATAAATCCTTTTAAATCTACTATCTGTTTTGGCTCAAGCGCATATGTTTCATATAGTTTTTGTTTGTCATACAGCTCAAGCAGGCTTACTCCTTTTCTTGTCAGCAGTACGCGGCAGGAATCGGATATAAGAGAAAATGCATCCTTGTCTCCGGTAAGCAGCACCGAGTCAACTCCGTCCTCGGCTGATAAGCGTGACAATACGCCGAGTATATCATCGGCTTCATAGCCTTGCTGTTCAATAACCGCAATGCCTATTGAAGACAGTGATTTCTTCAATAAATCAAACTGCGGTATAAGTTCATTGGGAGTGGGCTTTCGCAATGCTTTATACTCCGCAAAAACTTCATGGCGAAAGGTTTTTCCCTTCATGTCAAACGCTATGGCAAGATAATCCGGTTTTCGTTCCGCCAGTGCATTTATAAGCATCGAAAAAAAACCGTATACTGCATTTGTATACTCGCCTTCGCTGTTGGTAAGCAGGGGCAGTGCATGAAAAGCCCTGTGCATCAGGCTGTTTCCGTCAACAGCCATCAGTGTCTTATTCATCAAAACTCCAAATAATTATTTGTTAATTTAGTATAGTTTAAAAATCAGCCTTATGCAACACTGATTAGAATATGACAGGTGATATAAAAAACCCCCCGTTCGGCAGTTTTTCGCCTATAAGGAGGTTTTCCGCGGGTTTTAAATGCCCGTCTTATCGGTCTTACTATGCGGGCACAACATTAGAAGCACGAAGCTTATTCGCGTTTTTTGGATCCGGCTCCACATCAAAAGTGACCTTCTGGCCTTCCGAAAGCGTTTTGAATCCGTCCGACACGATGCTTGAGAAATGTACAAATACATCGTCTCCGCCCTCGTCATTGGCAATAAAGCCAAAACCTTTGCTCTCGTTAAACCATTTTACCGTACCTTTATACATCAAAGATACCTCCTAAATAATTTGATATTTCGCCATATAAACAAAACACATGTTTTGCAAACCATGAAACGAACCCATGATTTACAAGAACATGTGAATCAGGTCGTACGTACAAAATACCAATATTACTTTATCAGTAACTCCGGCATTTTGCAAGCGTTTTTTAAATATTTTTTAAACAAAATCCGGCATCACGTTTGGTGGCGCAGGATTTTAAATACACATAACTAGAAAACAATCGCATCAAGACGTCTGTTTATGACGCCGGCAGCTGTGATATTTGTTGCTGATATAACAATTACCCGGACATCGTATAAGCTGGTATCAGTAGCCAATGGCGAATCAACATATGTATCGCTGCAAGTAAATCTGGTCGTCCCCGCAGCTGCATTAATATCAATATGAGACCTTGTATTGAGCAATACTCCATCACGGTATAACCTTGTTTCCAGAGTAATTCTGTTATTCGATGTTGCAATCGCTTCAAAAGAAAACACATAATCCAGCTTTACAGTGTTACCCGCTGTAACCGGAACCTCCAAGTTAATAACCGACATCTCAGTATTTGACGGAGGATAACACGCAGCATCATCAGGATTACAAGAAAATAAAATAGTTCCCAACCCGGGTGCGCCTGCCGGTCCTGTCGGCCCTTCCGGTCCTGTTGCGCCTGTTGCACCGGTTGGTCCTGCCGGTCCTGTTGCGCCTGTTGCGCCTGTTGCGCCTGTTGGTCCTGCCGGTCCTGTTGCGCCCATCGCGCCCGGTTCTCCCTGCAGGCCCGTCGGACCTATGCCGCCGGTTTGTTCGGATTGTTGAACCGCAGGTGAGCATGCTCCAAATGCCGCAACTGCCAGTAATAATACTGCTGTAAGTAAAGCAATTTTTCGGTTTATCTTATTCAAACTTGCATCTCCATACTATGTTAATAATAACTTTTTATTGTTTTGCGGTATGTATATAGTAACATTATTTGGACAAAACTGCAATGAAAAGTGATGAATTAAGCCATCTTTTTATGGGGGTCAATAAAAAGACTGCCGCCGACAGCTTTAAATTATACGTGCACGGTGATAAAAGATAATATTATTACAAAACAGATTACTATATTGCCTTTGGTTTTTATGAAATATAATCAAAGCGATAATAGATGCATAGTCCAAACATTTTTATTATAACACACCAATGGTTGCAAGACCGATAGCTTTTACATTAATGTTTAAATAAGCCATTTATAATAATAAAAAACTCTTTTGATTTTTTTTAATAAATAATATATAATTTATATGTAATATGTAGTAAATATAGCCTGTAAAACATTATTAAGCAATCGCCTTAGAAATACTTTTTTGCCGTTGCAGCAGGCGTTGTTCTGGCAGTTTATTCTTATTGATGTATGGGGTACCGTAATGAATTTTATTACAAGACATAAAATATTTATTTTTTACGTGCTTGTTATATTAATCGGTGTTGCAGCATATACCTTTATTTATCATTCAAGCAATAAAGATATAAACTCAATTAAAATAGCGCCTAGAAAAATTATATCCGAGGATAACACGCTTGAATACCGCTTGCTTAAAGAAAAAGAACCTAAAAGAGAATTATATAAAACCTATGTAAGCGGACAAGATTTAAAAAGCTTAGGCAGCGGTATAGATTATGCCCTTATAGTTCCCCAAATGAATTGTCAGGCCTACAGCGTATATTTTAACGGTACGCTTTTAGGCGGCGTTGGCGATACAAAAGAGGGACGAAGCAACATATGGAACTCTGTTAACAGCTTTTTTATTGACGGCAGCAGTGCAGATGACTCTAACATGATAGAGTTTGATACTTTAGCCGAATACCAGACCGGCTTAGGTTTTTCGTCCGTATCAATAATACCGGCGTCTTCTCTGCCGGAATATATTTCCGGAGTTGATTTTTTTTTCGAAGACATTAACCGAATAGCTTTAGGCATTGCCTTGTTTGGTTTTATTATCTCTTTTATGCTCTTCCTTGTTTCCGCCCCCAAAAACAGCTCGTTTCTGTTTTTTTCAATCAGCCTTTTATTGATAGGTTTATATACTTTTGACTACACGTTGATATTAAAACTTCCCTTTGATTATATAATCTACAAAAAAATAATTATGGGGGCGCTTTACTTTTCCGTGTTTTTCGCTTCTCTTGGAATGTATAAGTTTTTTCACTGCAAATCTGATCTTTTTGCCGGTATAACACTGATAGCCGGCTTTTTGGTTATTGTTCTTATAACAAAAGATATGATCGCTTTCAAAACAATTTATAACTACTATAATTTCATGCTTGCAGTTGTATTTGTAAGCTGGCTGCGCACGGCGATAAAATATTATAAAAAATCCGATGAAGCAAAGATGTTTTTTTTCGGCACGCTGATAATGATAATACTGGCTGCAATAGAAATATACTCTGCATTAAGCGGAAGGCCATTGATATACGGTTCCCCACTTATATTTGCATTCTTATTCTCTATGACTGTTATCATATTATTCTTCCGTGAATTTTTCAATAAAGACATGCAGATACAAATCGTCAATAATGCTCACAAAGAGAGCTATTTGGCGTCTATTACAGACGGTATGACCGGTCTTTACAACCACAGGTATCTTGCTCATATTCTGCGTCAGACGGCTCCGCCGTTTTCAGTCGCAATGATTGATATTGACGATTTTAAAGAAATAAACGACAACTACGGGCACCGCTTCGGTGACGAGATATTAAACTACTTAGCATCCAGCTTAACCAGCCATGTACGCAGTACCGACTTTGTATTCCGTTACGGCGGCGACGAATTCTTTATTATTTTTCCGGGTTGCTCCGCAGAAAACGCAAGAGAAGTATTATTAAAGATTAAGAATAAAATAAACCAGAATTCGCCTAAACATGATGATAAAAATATAAATGTCACTTTTTCGGGCGGCATTTATTACGTTGAATCTATGCAGGCGGTAGAAAACATTTACGATAAGGTTGATAACCCTCTTTATACATCAAAAAAGCAGGGCAAGAACAAAGTTACTATATATAGTCAGGAATAAGTCTTGCTTTTACCTTACTGCTGAGCGGTAATCACGGATGCAAGCAGTAACAGCGGTAAATTGTCGCTGTATATTCCGGGCAGCTGCGATATTGGCAAAGGGTTTGTGCCACGGCCGACCTCGACAGTATATCCCGGCCTTCTGAAATCCTGTATAAACCAATCTTTATAGCCGGCATACGAGGCTATTCCTAAAGGCTCAGCCAGCAGATATCCGCTTGCATTTGCAAGGGCCTCCCCTATTTGTCTTGATTCCGGCGGCTCAAGATTATTAAAATTCCAGAATATTACCTCTCCCTGGCTGTGGTAAGCAAGCACCAGTCTAAAATCGTTGGCACGGGTAAAGCTAACCAAAGCACTCGTTTCCGGTTCGGATTCGGGATACTGTCCCCCGTACCTAGTCGGTCCGGGGCCGGTTATTCCAATCGATACAGCAGCTTGGCGCGAGGCTTCCCAATCGGCATTGTAGTTATGGTTTAGGTCCACCCCCCTGTTATTGGCCTGCCATACTGCAGAAAAATCGGTGCTGCCATTATTCCATTCGATAAGCTCCTCATAATAAGGGTTGTTCCGGGAGAGTCCTTCAAGCACGAGTTCAACTCCGTCCGGGTTTACCATAGGAATAATGTATATACTGCTTTGCGAGAATATGTCGCCCGGATTATATCCTAAAACAGTATTTCCCAGCGCGTAAGCACGGGATAAATCTTCGGCAAATTTAAGCAGCAGCGGGCTTGTTATCCATTCAAGCGCATGATGCGCTCCGTTGAAGAAAACTCTGTTTGGGCCGGTTCCCAGCCGCAAGTAATATAAATTGCGTCCCAGCACGCTCTGCCCGGCCGAACCGGTCTTTATAAAAGGATAAAGAGTCTGAAGGCTTTTTATATTGCGCTCCAGCACGCTGTAGGTGTAGTCCGTGTCAGTCGGAACTATGTCTATGCCATACGGTACGATTATTCTCTGCCCCGGATGCAGATTATCCGCGCTTATATTCGGGTTCGCTGTATTTATCAATCTTAGATCCGTACCGTACATTCTTGAAATACCATAGAGCGTATCGCCCGGCCTTATTGTATAAACATCGTATCCGGACAAAAAACGTTCCAATACGCGGTAAGTATTTATGCCTATTATACCATCCTGCACAAGACCAAAATTACGCTGAAAAGCCCGCACAGCCTGCTGTGTTCTTGTTCCGAATACACCGTCTACCGGGCCGGGAGAATAACCGAGCCTCGTTAATAATGATTGTATTTCCATAACGTCCGTACCGGACTTTCCAATGTTTAAAACTCTCATGTTTGTTCCTTTCGGTAAAGTCACTGCAATATTATATTCATACAATCGGTATTTGTTAAAAAATCCGGACAGCATGCTGTCCGGATTAGTAAAAAGTTTGTTTATAGTATTTACAAGCTAAAGCTTTGCCGGAATATTTGCTGCAATTCCGTTATACCCGGCGAACCTGGGGTATTTTTTATATTTTTGGCTTTCGCCGCGCTTTCCGCAAATATTTCAATCTCCTCGGCAGTAACCGTTTCTTTCTTTGCTAATAGCCTATCAAGCAATAAACAAAGCGAATCTATAGAATCAAGATTCATAAGAGACAATATTTCGCTTATCTTCTGTGGGTTATGCTTATTCATATAATCAAAGTATGCAGCCATTAAAAGCCCGTTGGCACGTCCGTGATCTATATTTTTATAGTATGTAAGCGGATAACCCATAGCATGGAGCGCTGTTGTTCCGGTGTTTGCTATAACAATACCGGCAAGCATAGAGCCGTATAAAAGCTGCTCCCGTTTTTGGTTATCCAGCTCATCATTAGCCAGCGCATCAAAACATGCCGATATTTTACGAATGCTCTCTCTTGCTGTCAAATCGGTCATTATATTTGCTTTGACAGTCAGCATGCCTTCAACCGCATGCGACAGAGCATCTACGGCTGTGTTAACCGCTATAGAATTCGGCAGATTATTTAAGTAACGCGCATCAAGAAATGCGTACCGCGGAAACAGCGCGGGCGAAGCAATGGATTTTTTGGTCTTTATTTCATCATTGGTCAGTATTGCGTAAGGCGTAACCTCAGAACCAGTGCCCGCTGTTGTTGGAATATGTGCCATGGGCAGAACGTCTGCACCAAACTCTCCGGAAAATAATTTTTTTCTGGACGTTATTTGCCGTGCAAGCAACGCTATGGCTTTGGCCGCATCCATAGGCGAACCGCCGCCTATAGCAACAATAAAACCCGTTTCTTCCTTCCGCGCAACTGCCGCTCCGTCGTATACGCAGTCTACAGTCGGATTGCTCATAACCTTATCGTATATCACATAGCTTTTCCCGGCCGTTTTAAGCGAATGAATAACATCATCAAGCGCTCCGCTTATCTTTGCCGAAGACGCGCCGGTTACAATAAGAGCGCGTTTCCCCATATCCCGAAACAAATCTGTATTATCCCGAATGCAGTTTTCTCCTATTATTACTTTCGTGGACATATGATACGTAAGTTTCATAAATTATGCTCCTTTAACTTTGCTGCATATGCATTATAACACAGCTTTAGTTAAAATTTCGAAAAAAATAAATCATAATAAAAAAAAGTCGCGATTTGCATCACGACCAATGTAAAGGGGGTCTTAATATATTTTGTGAGGTCACTTATCATTATTACCAGAAACATCACAAATATTCAAGTGTTATTCATCTTTTTTTGGAAAAAAATCTGCTAATGACACCTTAGACTCCTGAATAGGCGGTATTTCATACTCAAAGGAATCATTTTTTTCATCATTTGCTTCTTTATTCTCTACCTTTTTATCGTCTTCAGGCAGCAGCGCACGTATGGAAAGACTTATTTTGCGTTTATCTGCATTGACCTCAAGCACTTTAGCTTCAATTTCGTCACCAATCCGCAGGGCATCTTCAACTTTATCTAGCCTGTGTTTAGTTATCTGCGATATATGAACAAGTCCGTCTATCATAGGTTCAAGCTGTATGAAAGCGCCAAAAGGCACAATTCGCACGACTTTCCCTTTTACTATATCTCCGGCTTTAAATTTATCAGGTACCGTATCCCACGGCTTTGGCAGCAGTTGTTTGTATCCCAGCGCTATTTTTCTCTTGTCTGCATCAGCATTAAGTATAAGAAGTTCCAGTTCATCCCCTTCGTTTACCACATCGGAAGGGTGTTTGACACGATGCCAAGCAAGGTCTGATATATGCAGCAAACCATCGACTCCGCCTATATCTACAAAGGCACCAAAATCAGTAAGCCTTTTTACAACGCCTTTTACAATTTCTCCTTTTTCAAAACTGTGCCAGAGTTCATTTTCTTTTTGTTTTTTTTCTTTTATCAAAACACTTTTATGAGACGCAACCAGACGTTCCTGTCTTTTATCAGAATCAATAAGCGTTACAGCAAGTTCCTTTCCCTCAAATTCTTTTAAATCCTCAATATATTTTAAAGACAAATGCGAGGCCGGAATAAAAGCGCTGTAACCTTCTATGCGGGTAGTAACTCCGCCTTTGACGGCTTTTTTAATCTTGCATACATATTGTTCATCAGAACCTACTTTTTCCTGCATCTTTATCCAGTTCTGTTTCTTTTCAATGCGCCTTCTTGAAAGCAGAACATTGCCTTCACCGTCATTTAAGTTAATTACTTCTGCTTCTATATCGTCGCCAACAGCAAAACTATCTTGTGGATTAATGTCTTTTAAAGAAAGTTCGTTTTTTTGTATTATACCGTCCGATTTATAACCAATATTGACACATACACAGTCTTCCTTTACCAAAACTACAGTGCCTTTTACAATCTGGCCTTTCTTCAAACGAACTACTTTTTCAAGCCCTTCTAAAAACTCGTCCTTTTCTGCCGAGTTAACCGGTTCTGGCTGAGTTTGCTGATTTGCAGCATCCTCTATTACGGACCCATCGTTTTTTGTTTCAGTCACATCCGTTTCAATTGCATCCGCCGCATCATCAGTTATCGTCGGAGAATCATGTATATTTGTGTCTTCTTTTACTATTTCATTGCAATCTGCTGTGTCATCTGTAATTGCTGAGGCTTCGGGAGTTTCCGCATTAACGGTTATATTATCCCCGGCTGATTCTTCTTTCGAATCCGCCTTGCTGCCGGCTGCTGGCTGCGGAACATCGGCTTGTACGTCCGTAAACGGCAGCGCCTTGTCATTGTCTATCATGTAGTCAAAAACCTCCCTAATTATCGTATCCGGCGTTGAGGCACCGGCGACAATGCCTATTATATCACCAATACTCATTTTTTCAAGTAATAGTTCATTTTTATGCTCAATATGATATACATTTTTACAATACTTCTTGCAGATTTCAACAAGCTTTAATGTGTTGGAACTGTCGCGTCCCCCTATAACTATCATAGTATCGGCTTTTTTGGCTAAGTAAGCAGCCTCCGACTGACGCTTTTGCGTTGCAGAACAAATGCTCATATAAGGGGTTATTGTTTTTATTTTTTTCTCAAGTAACGATATTATGTGGTTCCATTTTTCTTCTGTAATCGTTGTTTGTGCAACAACAACCGCATGTTTCAATGCCGGCAGTTTTTTGACGTCTTCGTCCGTATATACTGTAAAAGCGCCATTGCCTGCCCAGCCTAAAGTCGCAGCCACCTCGGGGTGGCCTGCTTCTCCTATGATTATTACCGGCTGATCACTATTCTTTGCTTTTTCAACACGCTCATGTATGCGTTTAACAAACGGACAGGTAGCATCAATAACCGTGTTCCCTCTTTCTAAAAGTGAATTAAAAACTTTTGGCGTTTCGCCGTGCGAACGTATTACGACTGTTTCTCCGGGCATTATTTCGTCAAGAGATTTTGCACACCTTATACCCGAGGTTTCTAAAGATTCAACAACATGGCGGTTGTGTATCAGCGGACCTAAAGTAACTATCTTTTCGCCTGCGCGGCTTTGAGCCGCTTCAACAGCTTTTTTTACTCCGAAACAAAAACCGGCATGTTCTGCAAGTATAACCATCTATTTGCCTGCCGCCAAAGAGCTTTTCAACTCTGAAATTTTCTCTTCCAGACAGTGCGTTGCCGTTTCAATAGATGCGTTGCTGACTTTTTTGCCGGTGTAGAGATATAACGGTTCACCGATAATCAGCTTCATTCTTTTGAACGGTTTATAGCGACCAGAAATACATATCGGCAGCACCGGAGCATCATTTTTAAGAGCAATCAGCGATGTTCCCGGTTCGAAACGGGACAGCTCCCCGGTTTTTATCCGTGTGCCCTCCGGAAAAATGCCAAGCAGGTTTCCTTCACGCAAAACGCGGAATGCGCTTCTTATAGCTGCTAAGTCTCCCTCTCCCCTCTTTACCGGAAAAGACTTTAAAGCTTTTAATATAATGCTCACTATACGGTTTTTAAATAGTTCGGATTTCCCCATCCAGTAAACAGGACGGGGAAACGCTATTCCTATAAATACAGGATCCCAATTACTTATGTGATTTGATACTATTATAGCTTCACCCTTAATTCTAAGCTTATCTTTCCCTATTATTTTTGGCCAAAAAAGCAAATAAAATAAAGGTATGCCCAATATCAATCTTAATATTCTATAAAACATATACTACTCCTGAATAAATTTAGACACTGTATTTAAAACTTCATCGGGATTCATTCCGGTTGTATCTATAAGTATTGCGTCATCCGCCTTTTTAAGAGGCGCAAGCTTTCTTCCCGAATCGGCGGCGTCACGCTGCTTTATATCATTAAGAACATTTTTATAATCTGCTTCTATCCCGTTTTGCAGCAGCTCTTTGCACCTTCGCCTTGCGCGTTCTTCCACATCGGCAGTTACAAAAAACTTGTATTTAGCATCTGGCAGCACATAAGTGCCTATATCGCGGCCGTCCAGCACTACATCAAATCCGGCGGCGACTTCACGCTGCATGGCAACGAGTTTTAACCTGACACAAGCATGCGCGGAAATATCAGAAGCGGCCTTGGAAACCTGCGGAGTGCGCAAATATGACATCACGTCAACGCCGTCTATACATACAATTTGATTATTACCGCTGTATGTTGTGCGCAGATTTATACTCTCCATTAAATGCTCCACCTGATTATCATCTTTTATATCAATGCCCGCGCATAAAGCTGCATAGCCTACTGCGCGGTACATAGCTCCGGTATCCAAATAATGTATACGCATTTTTTTGGCTATAGCTTTTGCCAGAGTGCTTTTTCCCGAACCCGAAGGCCCGTCAATAGCAATGTTTATCATATTACTCTGTGCCCCAATCCTATCGCAACCTCGTTTAGGTGCAATAGTCCTATGCCAAAAAATATAGCGACCGCAAGATGCTCATCACAACGCGCGATTCCAATTTTGCCGCCTACATTAAGCCCAAAGGCTTTTGTGGAAATCTGTGATACTGCTTCTCTTGTCGCTCCGGCAACAGCGCCTTCTTCGTGATGAGTTTCTCCAATTATACCTTCGCGTTTTGATGCGACAACACAACATTCTACAATACGCATAACAGAAGACAGAAACTCTCCGCCAAAATCTACAGCGGCGACGCTTATGCCTTTTTCGGCGTAGCGGCGCTGTAGCACTTTCTCATCATCGCGTGTTGATGATAACGACAATCTGACCGCTGCTTTCGCGACATCTTTGCTGCCAAGCATTAGATAACCTCCGATTTAAAACGTTTATATCATAGCTATTATATATTAAACAATAACGATTGCACAATGAAAAAACTTTATATCA
>CAZSMH010000004.1:44012-46036 GCA_964607965.1 uncultured Christensenellaceae bacterium | reverse complement strand
TCAATTCGTAAACCCAACTTTTGTCCGGCCTCTTTTGCTTTTGTTTCCGTTGGTAGACGAATAGTTATAATTGTTTATTATGGCGGCACGTTCCCTTATGCCGTTCTGTTATATCTTTTATGTCTTGGGAGTCGTATGGAAAAATCGAACCAACAACAGCTAAAAGAAGCATGCAAGCGCCTAAACTCTCTTATAGACACAAACGGAGGACGCTCAGCACTGCGCGATAAAGCCGTTTTAAAGCAGAGCCGCAAGATTGACAGGCTTATTATGCGCAGAGAAATGCTTAAAAACGACGGGAAATAATCCGCCGCTATTTTGCAAATCAAAAATTTAGTCTTTGAATCCACTCTATCACGCGCCAAAGCTGTGCATTTTTTTGTATTGCCTTTATAATGCCAATAAGCTGCAGGTTACAGAATTACTCCCAGCCGAATGTTATTATTTTATCTCCTGTTCCAGGTTTTCAAACATTTCAGAATTGAAGAACTCGCGTACACTTATATCAAGCCCGTCACAGAGCTTTTTGATGGTGACAATTCCAGGGTTTTTGCTTTCACCGTTTAATATGCTTTTTATAGTGGATTGGGGAACTGCGGCAAGATAACTGAGCGCATTTGGGGTGATTCCGCGCTCCTTGCATAGCTGCAGGATTCTTTTTGCTACAGTTTTACTAGTGTTCATAAGATGCTCTCACAGACGTTATATCACTTAGAATAATATTTTACCCGAATAATCGTTAGTGATATATCACTATTTAATGTTTTTGTGTTATACTTCATTGATACGTCACTAACCGGGAGGCCTTATGAAAACAGATTACATCAAACGGCTCCAAACAGAGCGCCAAAAGTTAGACAGTCTTATTGATGCGGCTTTGACAAGAAACATGCCAATTGATCAGACACACGATACTATTGAGCATTGCGGGAAAATTCGGCTGCCGTCAATAAAAACTGCCAGTGCCGTTTTGCGTGATGAGGCAGTACGAGAACAATGCCGGAAGGTTGAGGAGCTGATTGCGCGGAGGAACAGTTATTTATAAACCCTTACCCTTAGCATAACATGCAAAAGCTATTACAACGTAAAATGCCGCGTCCAGCGGCATTTTATATAGGTTTCCAAAGGGTTAAACCCTTTGGCGGGGGTGTGGGGGTAGCGCCCCCACGGTCTTAATCCCGCACCGTCCCCATCTACTCAGCCTTGAACACCAGCTCGCCGCCCTGCGCGTCCACCAAAACGGAGGCGCCGTCGGCAACCTCGCCGGAAACCAGCATACGCGAAAGCCGCGTCTCAATAGCCTTTTGCAGATACCGTTTTACAGGCCGCGCCCCGTATATGGGAGCGTACGAGCTTTCGGCAACAAACCGTTTAGCCGCATCCGTTAGCTTCAAAGTTATGTTTCTCTCGGTAAGCCTTTGCTGCAAAGCAGCCGCCGACAAATCAATTATGCTGATAATATCCTCCATCTTTAAAGGCCTAAACACCACAATATCGTCCACACGGTTTAAAAACTCAGGCCTAAAATGACGAGAAAGCTCGGACACCACTTTTTTCCGCACATCTTGTTTAAGCTCGCCCGCCTCATCTATTCCGGTCAGCAAATACTCGCTGCCTATGTTGCTGGTCATTATAACAACGGTATTCTTAAAATCCACCGTGCGTCCCTGGCTGTCTGTTAAACGCCCGTCGTCTAAAAGCTGCAAAAGCACATTGAACACATCGTGATGCGCCTTTTCAATTTCGTCAAACAGTATAACGCAATACGGTTTCCTGCGCACAGCCTCGGTAAGCTGCCCGCCCTCATCGTACCCTATGTATCCCGGAGGCGCACCTATAAGCCGCGCTACAGCGTGCTTTTCCATATACTCGGACATATCTATGCGCACCATATTCTCTTCGCTGTCAAACAACGCCTCGGAAACAGCGCGCGCAAGCTCCGTCTTGCCCACACCCGTCGGTCCTAAAAATATAAACGAACCTATAGGACGCTTTGGATCTTTAAGACCGCTTCGCGCGCGCAG
>CAZSMH010000004.1:0-44002 GCA_964607965.1 uncultured Christensenellaceae bacterium | reverse complement strand
TTTCCACCCTGCCTGTGGAGCTTTCATCCTTTACAGCCTCGCTTACGGCGGAAACCGCCTCGTCCTGCCCCACAACGCGCTTGTGCAGTATACTTTCAAGATTAAGCAGCTTATCGCGCTCCTGCTCGACCAGCTTTGCAACGGGTATACCCGTCCAGCGCGAAACTATCTGCGCTATCTCTTCTTCGGTAACCTCTTCTTTGAGCAGCACATTCTCAGCCTTTTGGTTTCTGGCGCGCTCCTCATCCAGCTGCTTTATAAGCCCGGGGAGTTCGCCATACTCCAGCTTGGCCGCCTGCTCAAAATCATACTGCCTCTTTGCATCTTCAACTTTCCGCCTTACCTCCTCAATCTGCTGCTTTAACTCCTTTTCGCGCAACAGCGCCACCTTTTCAAGCTCCCACTGTGCCTTTAACTTATCCGCCTGCTCCTTCTGCCCCGCAAGCTCCTTTTCCAGAGCGGACAAACGCGCCTTGCTTGCCGAATCCCGCTCTTTTTTCAGCGCCTGCCGCTCCACCTCCAGTTGCATAACACGCCGGGAAATCTCGTCAAGCTCTGTCGGCATGCTGTCTATCTCCGTGCGTATCATCGCGGCCGCCTCGTCCATCAAATCTATTGCCTTGTCGGGCAAAAATCGGTCGGATATATAACGGTCGGATAAAACCGCGCACGATATGAGCGCACTGTCGGTAATCTTAACACCGTGGTGAATCTCGAATCGCTCCTTTAATCCGCGCAGTATTGATATTGTATCCTCCACTGACGGCGGCTCGACTATAATAGGCTGAAACCGTCTTTCCAGCGCCGCGTCTTTTTCTATGTACTTTCGGTACTCATCCAGCGTAGTCGCGCCGATACAATGTAGCTCTCCTCTTGCCAGCATAGGCTTTAGTATGTTGCCGGCGTCCATAGCGCCCTCTGCCTTGCCCGCACCCACAATGTTGTGCAGCTCGTCAATAAAAAGTATTATGCGCCCTTCGGATTTGTTGACGTCCGAAAGCACCGCTTTTAGCCGCTCCTCAAACTCCCCGCGGTATTTTGCGCCTGCTATAAGCGCGCCCAAATCCAGCGCGAATATTGTCTTTTCCTTAAGCCCCTCGGGCACGTCTCCCGCAAGTATACGCTGCGCCAGCCCTTCCACAACCGCCGTTTTTCCGACGCCCGGCTCACCTATAAGCACCGGGTTGTTCTTTGTGCGGCGCGAAAGAATCCTTATTGCGCGGCGTATCTCGCCGTCCCGCCCTATTACCGGGTCTATCTTTCCCTGCCGCGCAAGTTCCACAAGGTCCCGCCCAAACCGCGTTAGAGAATCGTAAGTCTCTTCAGGGTTCTGCGACGTAACGCGCTGGTTACCGCGCACCTTCGAGAGCGCCGCCATAAACTTATCCAGCGTCACCCCGAACTTCGCAAACAGCGCCGCTGACGGCGTTCCGCGTTCCTTTATAAGCGCTATATATAAATGCTCAACACCCGTGTATTCATCTTTAAAATGCTTCGCCTCATCCTGCGCGCGCACAACAACCTCGCCAAAACGCCGCGAAGCGTAAACAGAGGCCGAAGCGCCCGAAACTTTAGGCAGCTTGCCAATCTCGCTTTCAAGCGCGGAAACATACTGCGTTGTATCAATTCCCATATAATGCAGCAGCTTAGGGATAAGCCCGTCATGCTGCGATACAAGCGCCAAATGCAGATGCTCGCCGTCTATCTGCTGATGCCCGCTCCTTATACCTATCTGCTGTGCGGCGCTTACCGCCGCAGCCGCTTTTTCAGTTAATCTGTCAAGTTCCATATATGCTCATTCTCCTTACTTAAAAAATCATTATGCTGTGCCGCTGACAGCTTATATCTCTAGTTCTTTGACTTCTCGCGCAGCTGCTCATAAAGCTTTCTTTGTGCGCCGGTCAGATTGGCAGGGTTTTTTATACTAAATTCTATAAAAAGGTCGCCGCGTTCCCTGCCCCGGAAAGGGTATCCCTTGCCTGCAACCCGTATTTTGCTCCCCGTCTGAACTCCAGCAGGCACTTTCACCATTATGCGCCCGTCCAAAGTATTTACCGGCAGCTTAGCTCCGAGCGCCGCATCCCACGGGCTTATATCCTCACGCATAACAAGCCTATCGCCGTCAAACGAGTATTTATCACTCTTCTCCATGCGCACCGTAAGCAATATATCTCCGTCTTTGCCTCCGCCTGCGCCCTGCTGTCCCTGTCCTTTCAATCGTATGGTTTCGCCGTCACGAACGCCGGCAGGCACTTTGAAGTTTATTGTTCGTGTTCCTGCTCCTGTTTTTACGGCAATCTGCCTTGATACACCGGCTGCGCCTTCCTGCGGCGTTAAGCTTATCTGCGCCTCTATGTTTTCCCCGTCATATGCTCTTTTCTTTTGCTGACGTGCGCCCATGAACAAATCAGACATATCGCCGCCGTCCTGATAATAGTATGTATTGCTGCCGTTGCCTCGCGCCGCCGAAAACAAATCGTCAAACGCACCCGAAAAGAACATGTTAAAAAAGTCACTGCGGTCTCCCGAGCCCGCGTATTCATACCTGACATTGCCGCCGCCGAAACCGTATTGCGACGGGTCAAAGTCATGCCCGCCGGCAAACTGTGTCTGATTGCCGAAAGCATCGTACTTCTTGCGTTTCTTTTCGTCTCCGAGCACCTCATAAGCTTCGCTTATTTCTTTAAACTTAGCCTCCGAGGCGCTGTCTCCCTTGTTTGCGTCCGGATGATACTTTTTGGCAAGCTTCCTGTATGCTTTTTTTATCTCTTCCTGCGGCGCCGTTTTTTCAACGCCCAGCGTCTTATAATAATCTTTGTATTCCACTTATCATCTCTCCTTTCGGCAGCCGAAACCCTTCCATAAAAATACTTTGACTTTCTTTGACCTTATGTGTCTATAATATAATGATTCCTAATAAAATGCAACCCTTTTATCAGCAAAAATGCATAATATATTTTGCCGTAACTGCTTAACGCCGTTATTATTGCGCAGGTTAAATAAATATCATATAATAATACAATATTAATATAATAAGGGAGATATTTAAAATGACTGCTTCCGCGAAAAAATCTGCTGTCGGAGGGGCAATCATAAGCCTTACGGCTCTGCTTTCAACGGTTGTGTTTTTATACATCGGTTTTGTAATGCGTATCTGGCATCCCACATGGCTTATATTTATTTCTGTTCCTGTAGTGTCCGCCATAGTCGATGTGTTCACCAATAAGCGCCATGCAGTTGCCGCGGTTTCCGCAATCGTATCTATAGGCTGCGTGGTGGCATATCTTTATATGGGGTTTGTATTGCGCCTTTGGCACCCGGGCTGGCTTATCTTCTTTGCTATTCCCATAATGCACATAATAATTAAGCTTTTTACGGGCGGGAATGATACGTGCTCCGCAGACTCCAAATGCGATAACAAGACGGAAAATACCGAAAACTAATAACGCAAAAATAAATAAGAGCCTTGGCGCTGCCTTGGCTCTTAAACATATTATGCGCTCTGCTATAAACTCCGCGCAAGCTCATTGCCGCCCCAAATGGCAGGCAGCACTTTGCCCGGCTCTTTTGCGTCTCCTATCACGTGATACTCAATACCCAACGATTCAGCCATATCTTTAACGCTCTGTTCAGGCTGCGCGCCCGCCGCTATAACCACGGCTCCGCACGGTATATCAATATCCTTTCCGTCTTTCTCCGCTTTTATATACCCGTCACCTATAGCCGTGCATTTAGCTCCCGTCAGCACTTTTACGCCGTGCCGCTTTATTATACCGAACATATACGGACGTATGTACATTTCAAGGTCTGTACCTATCTCTTTGAGCATTTCCACTATGGTCACGGCCTTGCCCTGTGCCGTCAAAACCTCCATTGACTCCAGCCCAATAAGCCCTCCGCCTATTATGGCCACATTCTGCTCCCTTATAAATGAATCTCCCGCGATGACAAGGCGCCCTTCATATACGTTGTCGTTGTGTATTCCGGGTATATCCGGGAAACGCGGTTTACTGCCGGTTGCCACTATTATTACATCCGGCGCAACTTCTTTTATCCTCTCCGGCGTTGCGTGCGTATAAAGCCTTATATCAACTCCCGCCTTGTAAGCGCGGTATCCCATATGCTCCGCGGACGCGCCGAACTCCCGCTTATGCGGCGCTCTGCCAGCCTGCAAAAACTGCCCGCCGAGAGATACCGTCTTTTCAAACAACGTCACATCATGTCCGCGTTCCGCTGCAACACGCGCCGCCTCCAAACCCGCCGGACCGCCTCCAACGACCAGCACCTTCTTTTTCTTCTTTGCAGGTATTATTACAACGTTCCTTTCATTGCCGGTGGCAGGCGTAAATATGCAGCTTGCGCCGAAACCTGCAAACATGCGCCCGACGCAGCCCTGATCGCACGCTATGCACCGCACAATCTCGTCCGTGCGTCCTTCTATGGTTTTTTTAACAAAATCTGGGTCGGTAAGCTGCGGCCGCCCCAGAGAAATAAAATCCGCATACCCTTTCTGGAGAATATATTCCGCAAAATCCGGCGATGTCACCCTTCCCGCTACAACCATAGGCACGCCTGTCTGCTTTTTTATAGCGCCGGCGTTTTTGGCGTTTATCATGTGCGGATAAAAATACGGCGGAACGGTATATGTCATCGCATCGTAGCACCCCTGTGATACATCAAGCGCATCAATTCCGGCTGCCTCGTAGCGTTTTGCTGCGTCTATTGCATCGTCAAGCTCTATGCCTCCTTCAACGTTTTCACGCGCGCTCATCCTGAATAGCACGGTATAATCAGCCCCTGTCTTTTTTCTTACGTCCGCTATCACCTCGCATCCGAAACGGGCGCGGTTTTCAAGGCTGCCGCCGTATTTATCCGTGCGCGTATTTGTATAAGGGTTTAAAAAACAGTCAATAAGATAGCCGTGAGCGCCGTGAATCTCCACAGCGTCAAACCCCGCCTCTTTTGCTCTTTTGGCAGCGTCTCCATATGCGCTAACTATTTCCGCAACCTCATCCGTTGCCATTGCATGGGGCTCTTCGCCTATCATAGCGCATGTTATTGCAGAGGGAGCAACAGGCTTTCCGCCGAACGGTTTGCCGGATGTCTGACGACCGCCGTGCCACAGCTGTATGCATGCAATTCCCCCGGCAACTTTTATTGCTCTTGCCAACTTGTTTAAACCAGGTATAAATTTGTCATCGTGAATGCCTATAACATTAGGAGCGCTGCTTGTTAAATGCACAGACGCGATCTCGACAATATTCATTGCGCAGCCGCCCTGCACACGCCGCACATGATAATCAATAAGCACATCCCGAGGATATTCCTCCGTAACATAGCCGGAGCCCATAGGCGGAAATATGCTTCGGTTTTTAAGCGTTAACCGACCTATCTTTCCGGGAGATAGAAATCTTTCGTACATCATATTTAGAATCCTCTTTTTAACCTTTTGATTATATGATAGCCAAATATGCGGCGGTTCTATTCGTCTAATTATGTTATACTCTAGAATATAAATTTTTACGTTACTGAATATTATCTACATAAGAACGGCTCCGCCGCAAAACCCGGTGGAGCCGTTACTGTAAGCTTAAGTCTAAATTTACGCGTCAACCTGCGCCGTTTTGACAGAGTCAAACTCCTCTGTTATCTCGCGCGAAGGCGCTCTTGTAATAAGGCTTATAACAACTATGAATATAAGCGCAGCGATAAAACCGGGCAGCAGTTCGTATATTGCAAAAACTCCGCCCATTTTGCTTAATACCTCTTTCCACACTATAACGGTAGCCGCGCCGGATAGCATGCCGGCTAGCGCGCCCCATTTGTTCATGCGTTTCCAGAAAAGTGAGAGTAGCACAACCGGCCCGAATGTAGCGCCGAAACCTGCCCAGGCGTACGATACTATACCGAACACCGTGCTCTTCTCGTCAAGCGCGAAGAATATGCCTATAAGCGCTGCAACTACAACAGTAATTTTAGAAACAACAAGTATCTGCTTGTCCGAAGCGTTCTTTTTTATCAAGCCGTGGAAGAAGTTTTTCGATACAGCCGAGGCGGCGGCTAAAAGCTGGCTGTCCGAGGTGCTCATCGTGGATGCTAAAATTCCGGATATAAGTACGCCCGCAATCAGCGCCGGAAACAGCGTTGTGGCAAGCGCTGCGAACACCGTCTCATGCTTGCCGCCCATAAGTGCATCGCCTAAAAGCGAACGCCCTATTATGCCGATTAAAATGGCCGCGCCAAGCGCTATTACAACCCAGACGGATGCAATACGGCGCGAATGTTTAATCTGGCTTGTTTTGCGTATAGCCATAAAACGCAGCAGAACATGCGGCATTCCAAAATACCCAAGCCCCCACGCAAGTATTGATACAATATCAAGCACACTGAATTGCTTGAAAGTATTAGTCGCCGCGTCATTTACGCCCCATATGCTAAAATATCCGTTGATTGACGATAAGTTTGCCGCAATGTTTTGACCGTCAAGTGCCACGTATCCGAAAATAACGATTGCCAGCAAAGCGAAAAACATCAGTATCCCCTGAATCAGGTCAGTCATACACACTGCAAGGAAACCGCCGACAACCGAGTAAGCTATAATTACAAGCGCGCTTATCACCATCATCAGCGTATAATCAATGCCGAACAGTGAATTGAACAGCTTGCCCATAGCAGCAAATCCCGAGCCTAAGTATATTACAAAAAAGAATAGTATTAATACGGCGGACAAGCTCATCAGTATTTTCTGTTTGTCTCTAAACCTGTTGGAAAAATAATCGGGAAGGGTTATCGCATTGCCCGCTACCTTAGTATACTTGCGCAGCCTTTTGGCAACAAAAAGCCAGTTCAAATAGGTTCCCACCGCAAGGCCGAGCGCCGTCCAGAACACCTCTCCTATACCTGTAAGGTATGCGAGCCCGGGCAGCCCCATAAGCAGCCATCCGGACATATCCGAAGCTTCGGCAGAAAGTGCACCAACCCAAGGCCCAAGTTTTCTGCTCCCGAGTAGATAGTCCTCCGAGTTCGTATTCCTTTTTGCATACACAGCCCCCACGATAATCATAGCCGCCATGTATGCAACCATTGCAATCATTATCTGTATCTGCTCACCCGTCAAAATAATCCCTCCTTAAAAAATGCGAATAATATATTACATGATATCACAGAATAAACGTATATGTATAATATTTTACTACATATTTTTTTATTTTGTAACTGCCGTGTACAGCAATAAAAAGCCCGCAGCATAAACTGCAGGCAAATAACTTTCGGTTTCTAAAACAGCGCTTTTAACCCTTCTTCAAACGGCGGAAGCGCCACTCCGTGTTCAGTGATAATTGCCGTTATATTTTGCGCCGGCGTTATATCAAAAGCGGGATTATACGTTTTAACGCCCTCGGGTGCTATGCGTACGTCTCCTATCCTTGTTATTTCTTCTCCGCTGCGTTCTTCTATGGGAATCTGTTCTCCGCTTTTACAACCTAAGTCTATTGTGGAAACCGGCGCCGCCACATAAACCGGTATGCCAAAATGCTTGGCCGCAATAGATAAGCCGAATGTACCTATCTTATTTGCTATATCGCCGTTAGCAGCCACTCTGTCACAGCCGGTTATTACAGCGTCTATCTTTCCCTGCGCCATAAGAACTGCCGCTGTGCTGTCGCAAATCAAGGTAACGTCAATGTCCGAATGCATAAGCTCATATGCAGTCAGCGATGCGCCCTGGAACCGCGGACGGGTCTCGTCCACATACACCTTTATATCCACGCCGCGTTCCTTTGCAAGATAGAACGCCGCGAGCCCCGTACCGTATTTCGTAGTCGCCAGCATACCTGCGTTGCAGTGGGTAAGCACTCCGTACCCGTTCTTTAAAAAGCCGAGCGCAAATTCGCCTATGCGCCTGTTGGTATACATGTCTTCTTTGTGTATAGTAACAGCTTCCTGCTCCAGCCGTTCCCGTATGCCGTCCATCTTACCGTAAATCCTTGCAGCATCGAGCATCCTACCTACAGCCCAGGGCAGGTTTACCGCCGTTGGACGCGCAGAGGCCAGCATATCCCCCTGCTTTTTCAGTTCCCGCAGGAACGAATTGAACGATGTGCTTTTGATGCTGCGTGCCGCAAGCACCATGCCGTAGGCTGCAGTAACGCCGATAGCCGGTGCCCCTCGCACCTGCATTGTGCTTATAGCATCATATACTCCTTTCGCTGTATCAATGCCTAAATACACTGTTGCTGCCGGAAGCCGAGTCTGATCCAGCAGCTCAAGGCTGCGGCCGTCCCATTCCAGCGTTGATAGCTTTTTCATCTGTATCTCCTTATGCCTCCGCTAAAAGCTGCGGTTATTATATAGAACACCAAATACATACCAGTTATTTCTCGCCGCCCTTTTCCATAAGCTTTAGAAAAGCGCTGACAACCTGCGGGTCAAACTGTGTTCCGCTTAAACCCGCTATTTCCTTTAAAGCCTCCTTTTGTTTATAAGGCTTCCGGTAAGGTCTTTGATTCGTCATGGCATCGTAAGTGTCGGCAACAGCCAGTATTCTCGCCATAAGCGGTATCTCTTCGCCCTTAATACCGCTGGGATAACCTTTGCCGTCGTAGCGTTCATGATGAGCCAGCACTGTTTTTGCTATATGAGCCATATCGATAGAGCCTGAAATAATACGGAAACCGATTTCGCAATGCCTTTTAACCTCAATCCATTCCTCATCGGTCAAACTTCCGGGTTTATTAAAAATGGCTTCCGGTACAGCGATTTTTCCTATATCATGCATCAGCCCCGCCGACTTTATTTCAGCTATTTCGTGCTTGCTTAACCCCATCTGCAATGCAATGCCGGTGCATATATCGCTTACCTGGCGGGCATGAATCCGTTCATTAGGTCTTTTTTTGTGGAGCGCAAGCAATATAGTGTTAATTGAGTTGTCCCTTCTGTCCGGGTCATCAAACGTTTTGACACGGTACATCTTGCTCTCAGCCTTTTTTATGATAGTAATAATGTTTTCTTCCGGCTTATATTTTGTTTCAAAACCTATAGAAATGGACGAGTCTATTTCAAATCTGTTGTTATTCGCCGCCAGTTCTTTTACTTTATCACAGATTTCCTTTGCCTTTGCCTCGTCGGCCTTTGGCAACAGTATATGAAATTCGTCTCCCCCTATCCTTGCTACTATATCTCCCGCCCGTACAGATTTCTCCATAATAGCAGCCATACGCTGCAACAGCCTGTCTCCGGCGCTATGCCCGAAAGCGTCGTTGGTAAGTTTTAAGCCGTTCACATCGCAGCTTAATATGGATATAGGCAGATTATCCTTTGTATCGTATTTTCTGAGCATCATATCAAAATACCGTCTGTTATATACGCCCGTTAACGAATCATGATACAAAAGATAATCGATTCTCTCCTGTTTCTTTTTTTCCTCGGTAATGTCGCGTATTACTATTACACTTCCGCATATATCGGAGTTGGAATCTCTTATAGGAGCAGCGGTATAAGCGATTGGTATCAGCCGGCCGTCCCTAAGTATCAGTTCGCGCCCCGAATACGAATATATTCGGCCTGTCTGCAGCGTTTTTTCTATCAGCTTAAACCCGTCAGTATCGCTAGAGTTGCCGTAATTAATCTTTAATACTTCGCCGAATAAACACCCCTGTATCAAAGTACGCTTTAAACCGCTAAGCTGCTCGAACCGGGAGTTTACAAGCGTTATCCGTCCTTCCTTATCGGTTACCACTACGCCGTCCCCAATAGACCTTAACGTTGCAGCCATCAGTTCTTTTTCGGTCATAAGCGCAAGCTCGGCTTTCTTTCTCTCGGTGATATCCCAGTCAGTGCCGACCATGCGGATTGGCTTTCCGCCATCGTCCTTGTGCAGCATTCCGGCACTGCTTATATGGCGTATTGAACCGTCCTTTAAAACAATACGGTACTCTGCCGAATATCCCGCGTTGCTGCTCAGCGCTCTTTTATATGACTGTGTAACGCTCTCTATGTCATCCGGGTGCACAAACTTTCGCCATGATTTTATTTTTCCGTCAAAAGTGCCGGGTTCTATGCCGTAAATCTTCTCAAGCGTAGTGTCAATATATTCAACTCCGCGTATCAAATCTATGTCCCATATTCCGACACGGCTGGCGCTTGAAGCCAGTTTTAAACGCTCTGCAGCGTCTTTATGCGCTTTTTTTGACATCTCAAGCTTAACGATATGTGCCCGCAAATCTCTTATCAATGCCGCTTTTTCCATCATTGCCGCAAGCTGGTTGGCGAACGCTGTAACGGCGTCTACATCTCTTTGTTTGAGCCCGCCGGATAACACTGCAAAAATGCCTTTTAACTCGCCCGATAATATAAGCGGCGATGCAATACATTTTAAGCTCTCATCAAAACCCGCTTTTGCAAGCGTAACCGGAATATCCAGGCTCTCAATAAATGCAGAGCGCCTCTCCCTTACAGCTTTTCCGCAGATTCCGCTTAGCATATAAGGCTGTTCTGTGTGCATCATGTATCGGGGCTCACCGAAGCTCTGGTAAGTCTCTGTTGCAAAAGCGTCCTTATCAAGAAGCAGCAGCATGCATTCAAACCCGTTTCTCTGCAATGCCCTTGCCGTACCATCGAACAGTTCAACCGTTTCAACCACATTGCTTATATCAGCGGCAGCTTCATTAAGCGCTTTGTACAACAGCTGTGAATAACGGCTTTGAGATAAGTCTGAGACAACGGTACCAAAACGGCATTCATCCCATGGCGTAACCGAAATTAAATAATGTCTGCTTAAACGTGAATAAAATATGTCAAACTGGCTTGGACGGGCTGATTTAACAACACGGGCAAATTTCCTTAAAAACGGAGCCTTGCCGGTTTTGAATAAAAGGCTTGCAGGCTGTCCTTTTGCTTTTTCATATGCAAATCCAAACATCTCGGCAAAGCTTTCGTTCATATCTTCGATAAGATAGTCCGCAGCTTTGCCGTTCTTAAAAATTAGCCGTTGCACTGCCACTCCTTCGCGCATATGGCTGAAAAGCAGCGAAAGCCCCCGCGCCGCAAAACCTAAAGTATGCAAACCTTCTGGGCATATACCATGCTCCCAGAATATAAATCTGTATCCGTCTTCGTCACAACACAAAAGGCCTTCAGCCTTTGCACCTGTTGATTTTAATGCAGCACAAAACGGCTGCCATACGGAATTTTCCTCCATCTGGCCGCTGACCAATTCGAACATCTCATCAAATCTGGTACCTTTAGGGAGTTTTTCGAGTCCGAAAAGCTTTAGTAACTGAGAACTGTGTCCCTTTACTTTTTTTTGCAAATCAAGTGCAAGCAGCGCTTCTTTGCTGTGAAAAAACGAGTAAGTATCGGTCAAAAACAAATCCTCTTTATGGATATATCTGTTTTTTATAGATACCACCAAATTTGCTTAACAAACATATTTTGCAAAAACTATGTAAGTATTTTAATTTTTGTGCATTTTACCAGTTGAATATTGGTATGTTACTGTGCTTTATGTTTAGTCCGGCTGTGTATCCATTTTGTAACGCCGCCGCGCAGCATCAGCATCAAAAGATAAACCACAGTGCTGATAACAATTATGCATACGCCGGAAGGGATGTTTATATAATAAGAAACCACAAGCCCTGTTAAGCAGAATATTAGGCTTGTAAGAACGGATACGGCAACAACTCGTCCGAAGGAATTGCACAGCATTTTGGCCGCCGATACCGGTATGGTCATAAGCGCTATAGTAAGCAGTATGCCGACAATTTTAAGCAGCACAATAATGCCTAAGGGTATTATGATATATACTATCCATTTTAATATGCTTGTTTTAATACCTGCCGCCGCAGCGTATTCCTCATCAAATATGTACAGCACCAAATGGTGATAAAAAGCAGCGAAAACAACCACCACCGAAGAAGTGAAAACCGCCATATAAATAAGCGTATCAGAAGATACCGACAGTATATCCCCAAAAAGATAGCTTGTCATGTCGGGAATGTACCCCTGCCGCAGCGAAACAAACAATATGCCGAGCGCCATGCCGAAAGACCAGAGTATGCCTGTCATCGTATCCGCTTTAAGGCGAGCATTAGACGGCATCTTTGCGACAAGAGCCGAAGCCCCTACCGCGAATGCAAGACCCCCCCATATAGGTTCAAAGCCTAAAAGATAGCCGAGCCCAATACCGCCGAAGGACGCATGCGCTATGCCGCCGGACATACTGATAAGCTTTTTTTCTATCGCTACAGTACCAATAATGCCGCCCGTTATACTGGCAAGCACCGCAGCAATAAGGGCGTTGCGCATAAATGCATAAGTTAGTATCGCTTCTATCACTTAAGCCACGCCTCCTTTGTGCTGCTCTTTAAATTCATCCGGCGAGGAGTATACGCAAATTGTGCTGTTTACATATATCACATTGTCCGCAATATCAAGTACATCACCTATATGATGGCTTGCCATAATAATGGTTTTTTCGTTCTTTAATGCGCTTAACATGGCATACAGAGAGCGCGCCGCGTCCATATCAAGGCTGGCGTCCGGCTCGTCAAGCGCTATTATGTCAGCTTGGGATACAAGAGCCCGAGCTACAAGAGCCCGCCCGCGCTGGCCACCTGAAAGCTGCCCTATGCCCCTTTCCGCCACGCCGAGCAGCCCTACGCGCTGCATCGCGTTTTCCGCGGCTTTGCGCTGACCGGCGCTGAAACGGTAAAAAGGGCGGATTTTCCTGCTTAACATGCCCATAAGCACCAGCTCTTTTACCTTAACAGGAAAGCATATATCAAAGCTTAAGTTCTGCGGCACGTACGCCGCAATTCCTCCTCCGCTTATGCTGCCTTCGTCAGGTGTAAGCAGCCCTGCGATAAGACGTATAAGCGTGCTTTTTCCTCCTCCGTTGGGCCCCACCAGCACCGTCAGCGAGTTTTTAGGTACAGAAAAGCTTACGCTGTTTAAAGCGCATACATTTCCGAAACAATATCGCACATTTTTTAGTGATATAGCTGTGTCCATTTAATTCCCCGTTATAGCGGCTGCAAAACTGCGCAGCGCATTGATATAATCTTTGGAAAGCGGGGCGGTTTCTGCTGCTGCGCCGCCGATCTCCTGCGCAATTGTGCTCGCTTGGTTCGCGTCAAATTCCTGCTGATAGAAAACAGTTTTTATGCCCAGCTCCTTGGCGATTTCTATCACCGCCTCAAGGTCTGCCGCAGACGCCTTTTTGCCCTCAGTTTCAATAGCTATCATCTCAAGACCGTAATCGTCGGCAAAATAAGAATACGCGGCGTGGTATATTATAAATGCTTTGGATTCATGCGTTTCGAATAAACTTTTAAGTTCTGCATCAAGAGCGGATAATTCTTCATTAAATGCAGCTGCGTTTTCCTGATACGTTTTTCTGTTTTGTTCATCCAAACCGCTTAACACATCCGCAATGGTCTGCACCATTACTGCTGCGCGTTTAGGCGAGAGCCATGTATGAAAATCTGTATGCTCGTTTTCAGCGCTGTGATTATGCACCGAAGGCAGCATAGTATAGATTTTCGCCGTTTCCGCCTGCAAATCGATAAGCGTAATGTCAGAGTTAAAATCATAAAGCTTAGGTATTATATTCGCCTGCTCGGAAGGAAGATTAAGCGTAAAATATACTGCGGCGTCCGAAAGCGCTCTCATCTGCGCAGCAGACGGCGAATATGTCTCGGGGTTGTTCCCCGGCGGGACCATAGTGACAACCTGAACAAGGTCTCCGGCAACCTTTTCTACAAACGCGGCCTGAGGAGCAATACCGACGGCTACGGTCAGTTTATGTGCGCCCGGCGATACTGCGTCCCTCCCGCTGCATGCAGATGCACTAAGCAAGGCCGCTACCGCAATAGCCGATAACACCATTCTTTTTAGCATCGCTTTCTCCTTATTGCAATCCTATTGCAATAAGAATGCTAGCATACGGGTTATACTATGTCAATACACAACAATGTCTGTTTATAATGTTTTTTGGCATCTGCGGCACGTTCCGTATACTTCTATCCTATGGTACTGTTCGGCAAATCCGTTCTGCTCCGCAAGCATACGCCAGAAAGGGGTATCGCACGGGAAGTATATTATGCGTCCGCACGATGTACATATTAAATGGTGGTGATGCTTTCCGTCGCAGCATATCACATATCTTTGAACTCCCCTGCTGTCGGTTATTGTTTCAACAATACCAAGCTCCAAAAACTTGCCCATATTGCGGTAAACCGTTGCGTTGTCGGCAAAGCCGTCCAGCATGTCTGCTATATCGCATACAGAAAGCATCCTGTCGGGGTTATCTGTAAGCACGCCGAGTATTGCTTTTTTCTGCTGTGTTATACGCATTCCCTTGCGCCGCATTGCATCTATAATCGCTGTCTTTTCGTCCATGCTCCTCCCCCTTGCCGCTTGTCTTTTTATAATAATTATACCTCTTTTTATGTTCAAGGCAACCGATAAGAATAAGATGTCTTTATATATGTCCAGTTTATGCTGCCAAAACCGCTTTGCAAGGCATAATCAGCCGCTTATAATACTATTTTGTTTGACAAGAAGCTCTGTTATTAAGTAGTATAAAGCCAATATAAAGAGTTAAATTATTCGAATTTAGCAGAGGCATGAATGCTGCTAACCGCAGGGCTGTTTTTTTGATGCTATTAACGCCAATAATATATTTAAAAAGGTGATTATTTTGACGGAGAAAACTTACGTTATAACCGGCATGTCGTGCGCGGCATGCGCAGCGCATCTGCAAAAACAAGTATCAAGCCTAACTGGCGTGGTATCGGCTGATGTCAATATATCTACCGAAAAAATGCGCGTAGTATTTGACGAAACGGCAGTTGATTTTAAGCAGATAAAAAAAGCCGTAGAAAACGCAGGATATGGTATTGCGGATAATGTGCGCAGCATAAATCTTGCCGTTGACGGCATGTCGTGCGCGGCATGCGCAGCCGCGGTGGAGCGCGCTCTTGTAAATCTGCCCGGAATAAAGTCAGCTTCGGTCAACATAGCAACCAATCGCGCGAGTATAGCATACGATGCCGGTGAAGTAACGTCGCTTCAGATAAAAAAAGCTATTGAAAACGCCGGCTATACTCCGCGAACCGAAGAAAACGGGCGCGACGAGCAGGAAGAGCGGCAAACTAAAATACTTAACGGCATGCGTATCCGAGTGATTATAGCCTTGGTTTTTACACTGCCCGAGTTTTACATAGGCATGTCGCATATGCTGCCGTTTTTGCATTTGCCGCTTTTGCAGATTATTGACCATCATATGTTTCCGCTTAATTTCGGCCTTGTTCAGCTTATTCTTACAATACCTGTGATGATTGCGGGAAGCCATTTTTACATAAACGGCTTTAAAATGCTGTTTAAAAGGGCTCCCAATATGGATAGTCTCGTTGCCATAGGAACGGGCAGCGCATTCCTTTACAGCGTATACGCACTTTTTAGAGTCTGGTTAGGCGATACAATATTTGCCGAATCGATATATTTTGAAAGCGCCGCAGTGGTTGTTACGCTCGTCATGCTCGGCAAATACCTCGAGGCCGTAAGCAAGGGTAAAACATCTTTGGCGATCAAAAAGCTTATGCGGCTTTCGCCCAAAACTGCAGCGGTGCTGCGCGGCGGCAACGAAACAGAAGTGTCTATCTATGAAGTAATAGTAGGAGACATCGTTCTCGTTCGTCCCGGCGCATCCATACCCGTAGACGGGGTTGTTACCGACGGCATATCCTTTGTAGACGAATCGATGCTTACCGGAGAAAGCCTGCCTGTGGAAAAACAGCCGGGCAGCGATGTCACGGGCGGCAGCATAAACGGCGAAGGCCTGCTTAGATTCAAAGCTACCCGTGTGGGCGAGGATACCGCGCTCGCGCAGATTATCCGGCTTGTAGAAGACGCGCAAAACAAAAAGGCTCCTATCGCCAAGATTGCTGATAAAGTCTCGGGATATTTTGTACCCGCAGTAATAATAATAGCTTTATTAAGCGGCATCGGCTGGGCTCTGGCCGGTCGGGAATTTGACTTCGTGCTTAACAGCTTTGTGACAGTGCTGGTGATTGCCTGTCCGTGCGCGCTCGGCCTTGCCACCCCTACAGCCATAATGGCAGGCACCGGCAAGGGAGCGGAGCTGGGAATACTTATAAAGGGCGGCGAAGCGCTTGAGACGGCTCACAGCATTAATACTGTTGTACTTGATAAAACCGGTACTCTGACCGAGGGCAATCCGAGGCTGACAGACATCGTTGCATACGGCGGAATCGATGAAAGTGCGCTGCTTAAGCTTACCGCTTCCGCAGAAAAGGGCTCGGAGCATCCTATAGCGCGCGCGATTGTAAATCGCGCCCAAGAGCTAAAAATTACACTTTACAAGCCCGATTCTTTTAAGGCAGTACCCGGCCGGGGCATAGATGCCCATGTTGAAGGAAAACGCATACTTGCCGGCAACATTAAGCTTATGATTGAAAACGGAATCGATACGGCTGTTGCGCAAAACGACGCTGAGGTTCTTTCTCAAAAAGGACGTACGCTGATGTATATAGCAGTTGACGGGCAGCTTTTGGGGCTTATGGCTGCGGCTGACGCGCTTAAACCCACAAGCAAAGAAGCGGTATCCGTGCTATACAACATGGGCATAGATGTTATAATGATAACAGGCGATAACAAAAACACCGCAGATGCCATAGCCAAAGAAGCTGGTATCCTTACGGTTCTGTCGGATGTGCTGCCGCAGGATAAATCGGATAAGATACAAAAGCTAAAAAGCGAAGGCAAAAGAGTTGCAATGGTGGGCGACGGTATAAACGACGCTCCGGCGCTTGCTCAGGCGGATATAGGCATGGCAATAGGCACAGGAACAGACGTTGCGGTGGAATCTGCCGATATAGTACTTATGCGCGGCGATCTTAATGAAGTACCAACGGCTATTGCGCTAAGCCGCGCCACTATGCGCACAATAAGGCAGAATCTGTTCTGGGCGTTTATATACAACTCCATAGGTATACCGTTCGCGGCCGGCATTTTCTACATATTCGGCGGTCCGCTGCTAAACCCAATGTTCGCAGGTGCGGCAATGGCTTTAAGTTCCGTCTCGGTTGTAACTAACGCTCTGCGTCTTAGAAAGTTTAGAATAAAACCTGTAAAGCAATAACTTTTGTTTATGCAACAGGGCTTGCGTTTGCAGCAAGCCCTGATTTCGCAGCGCAGATACGCCGCTTTATTATTATAGGCATACTGCCTTTGCACGGTAACTTCAGTTGCGTCCTTTTACGCTGAAGCGTTTTTTGTTCCCCAGGTAATCCTGAACACGGCGAAGAGCCTCCCCGAAACGCTGGAAATGCACAACCTCACGTTCTCTTAAAAAACGGAGCGGGCCTAATACATCAGGGTCGCTGGCCAACTGTATAAGGTATTCGTAAGTAGAACGCGCTTTTTGTTCTGCTGCCATGTCTTCGTGCAGATCTGTTATCGGGTCTCCCTTGGACTGAATATAAGCCGCAGTAAACGGGTTTCCTGACGCGCTCGTCGGGTATATTCCTCTGTCATGGTCGACAAAATACGGCGCGAGTCCCGCTTTTTCAATCTCTTCCACGCTGGCGTTTTCTGTCAGCTGTTTTACCATGGTGCCAATCATCTCAAGATGCGCTAACTCTTCAGTCCCTATATCGTTAAGCGTTGCCTTTGCTTCTGGTGTTATCATGGAAAATCTCTGGCTTAAATATCGTATTGATGCCGCAAGTTCTCCGTCCGGCCCGCCGTACTGAGTTATTATTACTTTAGCCATTTTCGGGTCGGTCTTCTTGATTTTAACGGGGTATTCAAGCTTCTTCTCATATATCCACATTATTTGTCATCTCCCGTCAAATTAAAATTAAATTGATACTGCCACGGCCACGGATCATCTATCCACTGCCACGGATATTTGCTTGTCGAGCGGTACGAATTGAGCGGCCCGAACATCTTTTCATACTCCTGCCTCAATGCATTTGCTTCGGCCGCCACCGCATTGTACTTAGCAAGCGCCTCCCGGTCGTTAGGATGAGTATTCAAATACAACTGCAGGTCAACCGTATAAAAGTCCAGAGCTGTAAGTTCTCTTAACATATCCTCTTTATTCATGCTGCTTCTCCTTTGCATCAGCCGGGGTACGGAGAATAAAGCTCCGGAAACACGGTTCCGGCTTTCAATCCCCGCATCGGCTTATATGTCTCGCACAGCTTCTGCCACGGTACATAAGCATGTGCAAGCATTACGTCGCTTATCACCTGTTCCCACGGTACGCAGGCCTTAGCCATCGTAGCCATATCGGGATAATCTTCATACACCATATTTTTATCTCCTTATATCGCCCCTAGGCGTTATATTTTATAATATGAAAATATCCAAATAGTGTGTTTTTTAAATACAACCTAAAAGCTGATAATTTCCCTTAGTATTCCATTGTGCCCAAAAAACAAATCTTTTATACTGCCCGCTATTGCACTTTAAAAAAATCTGATATAATAGTTCCATAAAAAAACAATTAGGAGCGTTAATGCTATGAAAGCTGTAGTTTTATATGATTCCGTTTTCGGCAACACAGAGAAGCTCGCTTTGTTTATCGCAGACGCTATCGGTGCCTCTTCCATGCGCATTACAGATGTAAGCATTAAAGGCCTGGACGCTGATTTGCTTATCATAGGCTCCCCTACGCGCGGTTTTCGGCCTACACCCGCTGTATCCGCCTGGATAAAAAAGCTGCCGTCAGGCGCGCTTAAAGACATCCGCGCAGCTGCTTTTGATACTCGTATTGATGTTGATACCATAGATTCAAAGTTTCTTAAAAAAATGGCTAAACGGTTTGGTTATGCTTCTGCTCATATACAAAAACTGCTTATGAAAAAAGGCGTTAAACTTTCAGCGCCGCCCGAAGGTTTCTTCGTTACGGCAAGCGAAGGCCCGCTTGCGGAAGGCGAACTTAAACGTGCCGCAGACTGGGCAAAAAATCTTGCACTGTGAGCGCGCTTGAATCTCTGCCCGGCATCGGGCCTGTGCTGGCAAACCGCCTTTGTACCGTTGGAATTTCTACTGCAGAGCAACTAATAAGGTCAGGATACAAGCAGGCGTTTATAATGCTTAAAACAGCTTTCCCGGATGCGTGTCTTTTTTCCGCTCACTTTAACTGCATTTTCTACTGCAAAATGTTTTGTCTTTGTAAGGATATGCAGTATACCTGCCTGTAACTGCATATAAATATAAAAATCCTGCGTGCTTATTATGAAAACCACTACAGATACGGATTAAGGAGTGCGTATATGAAAAAAATAATTGTCTTGATGCTGTGTATTTATATATTACTGTTTTCTGCGTGTACCCCCGCGCCTATAACTTATACCAAGCTGCCGGAAGTTCCGGGCGAAGAGCCAACACAAACGCTGTCAGGCGAACAAACAGGCATTGCAGCGCCGAGCGTCTCTTCGGCAGCCACAGAGCCGGGCGCCTCCGCGGTTACAGAACCGGACGAATCTCCCGCTGAGTCTACAGCGCCGACCGGTCCGCGGATGTATTCGAGTTATGCTCACCTTGTATCATGCGACCCCGCGCGCGGCTTCGCCGATTTTGACTATTTCGATATGCTCAAGGGCAACGAAGCTGTTGAATTTCTTGTCGAAACAGGTTCCGCGCTGGCCGATGCGCAGGAGCTAGTGGATAACTTCGCCGATTCAGAATTTGTAGAGAAAAATACAAACCCGCAGCTGCGCGCTATAGATTTGCGCGAAACACAGCTAAAGCTGATGTTTAACCCCGATGGAACAAAAGTGGAAGGCGCTGTTCCAGCAGATGCAACACTTGAAGATTTTTATAATCTGTATCATCTAAACCCGTCTCTTATAACGGACGAATACTTTTATTATATAACGGTAACTGACGGAGAGGTTGTCTGCGTAGAGCAGGTATACTGGCCTTAAAAATAATGGCTGTCCTTAAAGCTGTTTTACAAGCTGATTAAATGCAGCGATGAACTTAGCTTTCACGTTATGCATTTCTTCGTATTCAAAACTATGGCAACCTAAAAGCTTTGGCTCTGATTCGAACAGCGCCAAATCCGTAAGACAGAGAAACTCGTGATAAAGCAGCGCATCGTCTATATCAGCTACGGCGCGCTGCTCGTCTTCTGTTAAATCGCCTATGCCGTATGCAGAATACACAACTTCGCTTATTTTTTTCTCTATCTGCGCGTATCCGTTAAGGCGGTGTTTTACCGGGCGGGGTATATCCGCTATGTAGCATTCCGAAGCATCGTGCAGCAAACATGCAAGCTGTATCCTTGGGCTGTGCTTTCTTGCTCTTGCCTCATTAACGCAGTCTATCGCGTGCTGCGCCACAGAATAGAAATGCTTAATGTGCCCGTTGGCACGCACAGTCATAGAAAGCGAGTGTGCAATATCCTCAATATATATATCTTCAAGGCTTATCTTGAACGGATCGAACACGCGCTTTGTATATGTGTGTATACAATCCTTGTGTTTGAGCATATGCCACCCTCCGTTTTAGCTAATTATGGTTAGTTATTCTTCCTGCGCAGCATATCTCCCGCGTTAAGATTGTAATCACAGTTTACATAAACAGCTTCCATAGGATGCGGCGCGCTTTCGCGCATCTCCCCCGTCTCCGAACGGATACCGGCAACAACAAAGCAGCCGTAACCGCGCGGTGAGAGCACTTCAAGCGTATCGCCCACGCAGAACTTACCGCGCTGCTGCACCAGCGCCCACCCGCCGCTGTCGGGAGGCTGTTTTACCACTCCTGCAAAATCGTGCGTACGGACCGCCGTTCCACGCTGCGTATCCTGTCCCGCATCACGCGGATTCCCAAAATAAAAACCGGTTGTAAAGGAACGGCTGCCCGCCTTGCTTACTTCTTCCAGCAGGCTTTCGTCAAACGGAAGTCCTGCAGTAATATCGTCAAGCGCTTTTCGGTAAGCGCGCGTTACGCAGGCTACATAATATGCCGATTTCATCCGCCCTTCTATTTTAAGCGAAGTAATCCCTGCATCTATAATCGCGCCTAGATGCTCAATCATGCATAAATCTCTGGAGTTTAGCACATACGTGCCCTTATCGTCCGAAAGAACCGGGAAATATTCGCCTTTTAAACCCTTTTCGTATATGTAGTATTCCCACCGGCAAGGCTGAGCACATGCTCCTTTATTGCCGCTGCGCCCCGTTGTGACGCTGCTTAAAAGGCACCTTCCCGAATACGCCACGCACATCGATCCGTGAACAAACGCTTCAAGTTCAAGAGCCTTAGGCGTATTTGCACGTATATCGGCAATCTCATCAAGAGAAAGCTCCCGTGCCAGTATCACGCGGCTTGCGCCTTGCTCGTACCAAAACCTGGCGCTGTGGGCGTTGCTGGTGCTGGCCTGCGTGCTTATATGTACTGGCATATCAGGAGCTATACGTTTTACGGCGCTAAGCACCCCCGGGTCTGATACTATAAGGGCATCTGCTCCCGCTTCCGAAAGGAACGATATATAGTCGTCAAGCCCCAAAAAATCGTGCTGATGAAATACGGCGTTGAGAGTAACGTACAGCTTTTTCCCCATGCCGTGCAGATAAACTGCCGCCTCCTTTAAACCGTCAAGAGTAAAGTTTTCCGCAAAGGCGCGCATTCCGTATGCCTTGCCGGCAACGTAAACGGCGTCAGCACCGAAGTCGGCCGCGGAATGCAGGCTTTCAAGGCTGCCTGCCGGTGCAAGCAGCTCAATCTTTGCCATTGGTTTTGTTCCAGAGAGGCGAATATTCTTCAACGTTTTTCTCGTGTTCTTTCCTTGTTTTTGCGAACGCCAGCTCACCTGTATCGGGGTCTTTGTTGCAGAAATACAGATATCCTTCCTTAATAAATTCCTCGTCAGGATAAAGTGCAGCTTCAATAGCCTTCTGCCCGGGGTTGCCTACCGGACCTATCGGCAGTCCTGTCAGCTTATATGTATTGTACGGAGAATCAATATTACGCTCCTCCGCCGTATACTGAAGCTTTCTTTCGCCCGTTACATATGCCAGCGTAGCGCACGAATCCAGGCGCATCTTATCTTCTATACGGTTGTAGAACACAGACGAAACCTTTTTATAATCTTTCGGCAGCGCTTCCCATTCTACTATAGATGCAAGCGTTACCGCTTCGTGTATGCTCAAACCAAGCTCTTTTGCCCTGTCTTCAAAAGCAACAGTAAACACATTGTCAAACTGGCCAAGCAGCCTATTTATTATATCCTTAGGCTCCGCGTCAGTGTAAAACTCGTAAGTGTCCGGGAAGAGATAGCCTTCCAGCAGGTATTTACGCCCTTCTGCCGTCTTGCCGGATAACTCCGCAATAAAATCATAATCCGAAAAAGCACCCGCATCGTTGCACAAGTCAAGGAACTCTTTGTGCTTTTTTCCGTCCAATAACCCTTCGGCTACCAGTTTTTGTGCTATAGACTCTACGGACGAGCCTTCGGTAAACGTTAAGGTTTTTGTTTGACGTCCTCCGTCGCCCTCAATTAATATTGCCGCAATCTGCTCCATCGTCATGCTGGGAGACAAATCGTAGCGGCCGGCTTTTAGTTTTGAGGACATATCGTTTAAATCAACGTACAGCTGAAATACAAACTTATTGCGGATTATGCCTTCTTCGTACAGCAGCATGGCAATTTTTGACAGGGAGGAACCTGCTCTTATTTCAATGTGTTTGGTTTCCGTATCGTCTGATACCGGCATAAAATAGTTCTGGTCAATATAGTTGTAAACAAAAGTACCGATCATTGCAACCAGCACAACGCTTACAATCAATATAAGCAAAGGGCGCGTTAGGCGCCATGCCATTATACCTACCGGCATTTCCTTTAACGAGCCGCGCTCCTCGCATTTCTCAAGGGGTTCGCTTGCCGCCCCGTTTAACGAAAACGCGCGCGTCTCGGAGCCGATATCGTCAATCCAGTTGTTATTGTCCTTAGCCATAACCCTTCCTTATTCGGGGAATAAATCAAACCCCAGGTCGCATGCATTGCCAAGTATCTTATATATGTCTCCCACAAGTGTCTGGAAGCGGTATTCCGCCGCAAAAAAATCTGTCACGTCTTTATTGAAAGCAAGCACTTCCCCGAGCTTTTTCAGTCTGTCCATTGTTTCTTCCGGCATCTCCTTGCCGGAGATATACCCTGCCTGCGCCTCAAGCTGAAGCTTTTTATAATCGGCAAGCAGCGCCTTTGTTTTTTCATCGGCTGTTACCGCGTCCTTGAGCCTTTTGTATTCACTATACTCAGGACACTTTTTAAGTTCGTTCGCGAGTTCATGCGCTTTGTCATATACCAGCATAACCTACACTCCTTCCAAAATATAGTTCTTATATGTCGATGATAACAGGCAGTATCATAGGGTTGCGTTTTGTGCTTTCATAAAGAAAACCCCGCAGCGCTTTCTTTATCCGCCCCTTTATGGTTGTCCATTCTGTAATTTTGTTTTTAGCGCATCCTTCCACAACGCTGATAACAACGTTTCGGGCAGTTTCAAGGAGATCTGCGGATTCGCGCATATAAACGAAGCCGCGCGATATTATTTCCGGACCCGATATAAGTGCGCCCGTTTCCGCAGACAGCGATACCACAACTATAAATAAGCCGTCCTGAGACAGCAGCTTCCTGTCCCGCAGAACAACATTTCCAACATCGCCTACCCCGGAACCGTCGATTATTACGCTTCCCGACGGCACCGTCTCGCTCATCGATGCAAACTTCCTGCCTATTTCTATTACCTTGCCGATCTCGGGAATAAAAATATGGCTTTTCTTTATGCCGATGCTTTCAGCAATCGCCGCGTGGCGGTAAAGATGCCTGTATTCACCGTGCATAGGTATAAAATATTTTGGCTTGACAAGCGAGAGCACCAGCTTTAGTTCTTCCTCGCAAGCATGCCCGGAAACATGAACATCGGCAATGCCCTCGTTTATTACATTTGCGCCCCTGCGGTACAGCATGTTTATAACGTCGGAAACATAACGTTCGTTGCCGGGTATAGGAGATGCCGATATTATAACGGTATCTCCGGGAATCATCTCGAGCTTTCTATGCTCTCCCGCTGCCATACGTACAAGACCGGACATAGGCTCACCCTGGCTGCCCGTAGTCAGTATAGCTATTTTATTATTTTTGAGTTTTTCCAGCTCTTCCGGCTCAACGAGTATACCCTCGTCAAGCTTAAGATATCCCAGCTCTTTGGCCACCTTTGCGATTTTTTCCATGCTTCGCCCGGTTAAGCACACCTTGCGTCCGTATCGTTTCGATGCGCTTACAACCTGCTGAAGTCGATGGATATTAGATGCAAATGTCGCCACTATTATGCGTCCGGTAGCTTTTTTAAAATAGCTTTCAAAAGTATCCCCGATTCTGCTCTCCGTCATCGTAAATCCGGGGCTTTCAGCATTCGTGCTGTCCGAAAGCATCGCCAACACGCCTTTGCCCCCAAGCTGCGCAAATTTAGCCAAATCCATAACTTTGCCGTCAACCGGGGTATAGTCCACCTTAAAATCGCCCGTATGAACTATGATGCCCGCAGGCGTGTGTATAGCGAACCCGAGAGCGGCGTCTATGCTGTGTGTTACACGTATAGCCTCAATTCTAAATACTCCGGCGGAAAAACTGTCGCCCTGTTTTATAACGTTAAACTGAACTCCTTCTATTTTGCGTTCCGCCAGCTTTGTCTCTATAAGCGCAAGCGTTAAATCTGTGCCGTATACAGGCGCGCCTATTTCAGGCAGCAGATACGGCGTCGCACCTATATGGTCTTCATGTCCGTGCGTTATCAAAACAGCCTTTATTTTTTCTTTATTCTTTTTAAGATAGGTGATATCGGGTATAACATAATCTACTCCGAGCATATCCTCCCGCGGAAAACAGAAGCCGCAGTCTATTATCAGCATCTGTTCACCGTACTCTATCACCCACATGTTTTTGCCTATTTCGCCGACTCCGCCCAGCGGTACTATCCTTATATTCTGTTGTTTCTTCGTCAAGTCTTATTCCTCTCTTAATGTACGCATTATATATTAAAAACAAATGTTTAATTTCGCTGCCGTAAGCGTTCAAATTTAAAACGACAGCTTATTATACCACAAAAATGCTGTCTTTGGGCAAGCGTCAAAATATATGCCATATAAGTAAAATTACAAAAAAGCCGAAAGCGAATTTTTCGGCTGAAACACTTCCAATTTTTACAGATTTTAAGTATCCGCGTTATTTTTATTAATTATCTTTTTCACCATATCCGTATATGTAATGCAAAGCTCTTGCGCAAATTCCTCTGTATCGCCTTCCGTGCGTATCAGTATAGACGGGCGCGTTGAATGCGGACATATGTAGCTGCTGCCTTTATCAACATTAATGCGCAGCCCTTCGCTTGCGTGCGCTCCGCCCTTTGCGTATACGGCGCTTATCACGCGTCCTATATCATCAAACCCGCACCTGACCGCCTTTATCCTTACATGCGGCGGCGAAATCATCTCAGCCAGTTCATCCATAGCTGCGCCGGTACGCGCAATATGCTCCGCAAGCCGGCATACAGCAAACAGTCCGTCATTTAGCAGACGCCGCTGGTCTAAAGAAAGCTCTCTTAGCGATTCTTCAACTGACGAGAAGCTGTACTGTATGCCGAAAATATCCGCAAGCGCAGTCACTCCGCGCAAAACTCCACTGGGGAGTTTTATGCTGTTTTTATTAAAGCTGCTGAAAATAAGATAATACCATACCATGTTGCACTCGTCGGAGTTTAAAACCCGCCCCTTGGGAGTAAGCAGCGAATTAACCGTTCCGTCCCTGTTTAAGCGTACTCCAAAATCGGCATCCACGCTGTACGTCTCGCTGCCGTGCAATCGCACTGAGAAAATGCCGCACGCAAAAAGTACACGGGCAAGCAGTTCGTCAACACTGCGCTGTCCTATAATCGCAACGCGCGTCTGCGCTTTTTTTGCCGCACTCCAGTCGGTTTTGTTAGCAACGGCATTAGCATAGAAGTTTTCGGCGGCTCCCACCCATGTTTCGGTGCCGCAGTTTTTGTTTGCCAGAGTCTCGCCCTGATTGAAATATTTCTCCTCTATTTTGCTGCGCGCCGCTTTGCTCAGCATGAATATATCCGGTTCGAATATATCTGCATAAAGCCGGTTTCTGTGAGTGCGCAGCGTCAAGCAAAGCCCGGCTCCCAGCACATCGGCGCAAAGCGCCAGCAAAGGCCGCTGCACGCTGTGCAGTGTAAAAACATCAACGCCGCTTAGTGTCAGCATACCGGCTGCCTGCTTGGCTGCTGCTTCGCATACCTCAGAGCCGTCCGTGCTTACCGCAACAGATTTGCCCGACATATACTCCGCCACCGCGCCGAAAAGCCGCGAGAGCTTTAAGGGCGTTAAATCAACCCCTAAATCTCCGGCAAATCCGTCGCTGCCTAAAAGCCCCATGCGCTCGCCGTATCCGTACACAATGTTTTCATTTGCACAGGCTCCAAGCCCTATGTTCTTGTCCGGCCATATGCGCACTCTCGGCGAAACACGGCTGTCCTGCCCGAGCTGGCAGTGTTCGCCCACTACGGCTCCTTCATGTACGCTGCACCTCTCACCCACGGCGCTGCCCGAAGCCACTACGCATCCTTTAAGCCTTGCATGCCTGCCTATGCGCGAGCCCTCGTGAAGTACGCAGTGGGAAAGCCTGGAATACGCTCCCACATTAGACTTAGCGCCTATGCAGCAATAGCTCCCTATTCTCGCTCCGTCTCCTATCGTAACGCCTAAGCCTATAAATCCGGGCGGCTTAATAAGCGCGTTGTCTGTCAGCCGCACGTCTTTACCCACCCATACGCCGCTTATATTTCGGCCAAGTATGTTCGCTTTCACCATGCCGCGCAGCATTTCCTCATGTACGCGGATGTAACTGTCTATGCTGCCCACATCGCACCAATAGCCGTCAGTCACATGCCCGTAAATCGCCATACCATTTCTCAGCATCAGCGGAAATAAGTCTTTGGCAAAATCAAACGCCCTTTTGTCCGGTATTAAATCCAGCACTTCCGGCTCCAGCATATAAATGCCTGTGTTTATGGCGTCGGAAAAAACGTCCTCCCATCCGGGTTTTTCCACGAACCGCTCCACATATCCGTCTTTGTCGGTTATCACAATACCGTAGCCCTGCGGATTGCCCATTTTTTTAAGCGCTATAGTAGCTTTGGCGCCGCTTTGCTTATGCTCCGCTGCCATTTTGGTTAAGTCTATGTCTGTAAGCGCGTCTCCGCTTATAACCAAAAAAGTCCCGTCTACAAACGGGGCGGCGTTTTTTACTCCGCCGGCCGTACCAAGCGGGACGTCTTCAATATAGTAGGAAATACTCATTCCGTTTATTTTGTGCTGCTCGAAATAATCCGTTATAACCGCAGGCAAAAACCCGAGCGTCAGCGCGGCGTCGCTAAATCCGTGAGCAAAAAGATGCTCGAGAGTATAATCGAGCATCGGCCTGTCCAGTATCTTTACCATCGGCTTTGGCACGCTACAAGTTAATGGTCTTAAGCGCTTGCCTCCCCCGCCCGCCATAACAATTGCTTTCATAATAATGCTCCATAATGAGGATGTCATTATTATGCACAATGCGCGGACGGCTTATTCTACAGTATGTGCTTATTTAAGTCGTGGTCTTTAATCTGGTCTTTTAAATGCGCCTTTACATATGCGGCATCTATCTCTACGTCCGTTACCGGGTGGTCTCCTCCCGCGTTGTACGATACGTCCTCTAGCAGCGTTTCTATAACGGTATGCAGCCGTCTTGCGCCTATGTTCTCGGACGTTTCGTTTACCATAACGGCGTACCGCGCAATCTCGTCAATAGCATCTTCCTTAAATAAAAGCCGCACATTATCCGCCTCAAGCAGCGCCTGATACTGTTTGATAAGCGCATTTTTAGGCTGTGTTAAAATAAGCTTTAAATCCTCGCACGATAAGCTTTTCAGCTCCACCTTTATCGGGAAACGCCCCTGAAGTTCGGGGATCAAATCCGATATCTTGGCAACATGGAATGCTCCCGCCGCAATAAACAGCATATAATCCGTTTTAACGGGGCCGTATTTGGTGACTACCGTACTGCCCTCAACTATGGGCAGTATATCCCTCTGCACGCCCTCCCGGGATACGTCCGGACCCTGCCCCATGTTCTTGCCTGCTATTTTGTCAATCTCGTCTAAAAATATTATGCCGTCCTGCTCCGCCCGTTCTACCGCGGTGCTTATCACCTCGTCCATATCAATAAGCTTGTCGGCCTCTTCCTGGGTAAATATTTTTCTGGCTTCGGCAACTGTAACTCGGCGTTTCTTTGTCTTTTTGGGGAGTATCCCCGAAAACATCTCGCCTATATTAATATCGCTGCCTATGCCCGCAATCTCTATGCCGAACGAGGCATTGTCTTCCACTTCCACCTCAACAGTAGTATCATCCATCCTGCCCGCGCGCAGGAACGCTAAGGTCTCTTCCCGCTTTGTCATCCGCCGCTGTTTTTCCTCGGGAGATTCCTGCGGAACGCTCTGTCCCTGCCCTAACAGCGCCTGCAATGGGTTAGCGGGCGGTGCCTTTTTCCCCATAGGCACGAGTATATCCGCAAGCCGCTCTTCAGCCATCTGTTTTGCCTTCTCCAGCACAGATTCACGCCGTGAGGCTTTAACCATACGGATAGAGGCTTCGACAAGGTCGCGTATCATCGACTCTACGTCCCGCCCCACATAACCTACTTCGGTGAATTTTGTTGCTTCCACCTTTATAAACGGCGCGTTCATCAACCTGGCAAGCCTTCTTGCAATCTCGGTCTTCCCGACGCCTGTAGGCCCCACCATTATTATGTTTTTAGGAGTTATTTCCTCCTGCATCTCGCGCTCCAGCCTCTGGCGGCGGTATCTGTTGCGTAGCGCTATAGCCACCGCTTTTTTGGCTTTTTCCTGCCCGATAATGTATTTGTCCAGTTCATCTACAATCTGTTTGGGCGTAAGATGAGACATTTTATACCTCCTCGACCGTTATATGGCCGTTGGTAAAAACACAGATTTGTCCGGCGATTGTGATTGCTTTGTTTGCAATCTCCACTGCTGAAAGTGACGTATTTTCCTTCAACGCCTTTGCAGCGGCCAGCGCGTAGCTTCCGCCAGAACCTATTGCAGCCACTTCATCGTCAGGCTGTATCACTTCTCCGCTTCCCGAGACGATAAGCAGTTCGTTTTTGTCCGCCGCTATAAGCATGGCTTCCAGCTTCCGCAGAACCTTGTCTCCGCGCCACTCCTGCGCCAGCTCCACCGCCGCCCTTTGCAGGCTGCCGCTGTATTGCTCCAGCTTGGCTTCAAACCGTTCCGAGAGAGTAAACGAGTCTGCAACAGAGCCCGCAAACCCAACAACCACTTTATCGTTATAAAGCCTGCGTACCTTTTTTGCATTGTGCTTCATAATAGTATTCTGCCCGAATGTAACCTGCCCGTCTCCCGCAACAGCGCATTTGCCGTCCCTGCGCACCGCCACAATCGTCGTTCCTTGCATCATCACTGTTTCTCCTTTGGCTTAAAAGCCCTCCGCAATCCGCCGCACTTTTTCCAGCGCGCGCTTTGCTATAAGTTCCTTTTTATCTTTCCCCTTTGCCGCTTCCGCAATATTATTAATAATGCCGAAATTTATGTTCATTGGCTGAAAGCTGCCTCCGGCATAACCGGATACATAAGCGGACAGAGCACCAACGGCAGTATCGCTGCCAAAATGCGAACGGGGCGTTCCTGTCAAATCGCACGCGGCGCAAATACCCGCAAGCAGACCGCTTGCCGCGCTTTCAATATACCCTTCCACTCCGGTTATCTGCCCCGCAAAAAACAGCCCCGGGCGGCTTTTTAATTCGTAATGCCCATCTAATATTCCCGGGCTTGCTATAAATGTGTTTCTGTGCATCACTCCATAGCGCACAAACTGTGCATTTTCCAGACCCGGTATCATTCTAAATACCCGCCGCTGTTCGCCGAATTTCAAATGAGTCTGGAACCCTACCATATTGTATAGCCTTCCTTCACTGTCCTCCCGGCGCAGCTGAACAACCGCGAAAGGCCTTGCCTCCCTCATCAGTCCGACAGGCTTTAAAGGCCCGAAAAGCAGCGTGCTGTAACCGCGCCTTGCCATGGTCTCCACCGGCATACAGCCTTCGAATACATTGTCTCCTTCAAAACCGCGCAGAGGCGCGGTTTGTGCGTTTACCAGCTGATTATAAAAAGCATCGTACTGCGTTTTATCCATAGGACAGTTAAGATAATCGTCACCGCCCTTGCCGTACCGTGACGCGAAAAAAGCCTTTTCACGGTCAATAGAATCGCCTGTCACAATTGGGGCTGCAGCATCGTAGAAAGACATAAAATCTTTTCCCACAGCGTCTCTTATGCTTTGCGCCAGTTTTCCCTCCGAGAGCGGTCCAGGCGCCGCTATTACAACACCCTCTTTTGGCAGCTTAGAAACTTTCTCGCACACTGCGGTAATGTTAGGGTCAGATTTTATCGTTTCTGTTATATAACCCGAAAAAGCTTCCCTGTCTACCGCGAGTGCGCCGCCCGCCGGTACGCTGTTTATATCGGCAGCTTTTATGATAAGCGAACAAAGTTCGCGCATCTCCTGTTTTAGCAGCCCTGCGGCGCTGGTGAGCGCCTGTGCCCTCAGCGAATTGGAACAGACAAGCTCCGCGAAGTTGTCAGAATGATGCGCAGGCGATTTATACTTTGGCTTTTGCTCTATAAGCTTTACTTTAACCCCGCGCCGCGCAAGCTGGAACGCGGCTTCGCAGCCGGCGAGTCCGGCGCCAATAACAACAGCGCTAGTTTGCATCCGTTTTTTTGCGCTGGTTTTTAACGCATTCGGCATTGGCGCATTTTTTATAGCTGTTTCCGTTTGACAAACGGCGCAGCACCATCATAGAACCGCATTCTTCGCATTTTTCGGCAATAGGCATATCCCACGATACAAAATCGCATTCCGGATAACCTTCGCAGCCGTAGAACGTCTTGCGCGTTTTTACGGAACGCTTCTCTACTATGCGTTTGCCGCACTTCGGGCACGGCGTTTCTATATATTTTATGACAGGTTTTGTATTGCGGCAGTCGGGATATCCCGGACATGCAAGAAACTGTCCGAAACGCCCGTCCTTATATACCATAGTACGCCCGCACTTTTCACACACCACATCGCTTGCCTTTACCGGCAGCTCAACGCGTTCAATATTCTTGTCTGCCACGTCAAGCGTCGCTTCAAAAGGAGCGTAAAAGTCACGCAGCAGTTTTTTCCACTGTTTTCCGCCGTTTTCAATATCGTCAAGCTTGTTCTCAAGGTCTGCGGTAAATGTAACGTCAACGATATCCGAAAAATTCTGTTTCATCAGATTGTTTACAATAATGCCAAGTTCGGTAGGCTTTAAGCTGCGCCCCTCTTTTTCTATATAACGCCTCTCCTGTATTGTGGATATAATAGGCGCGTATGTGCTTGGCCTTCCTATGCCCTTTTCCTCCAGCGCCCGCACAAGCGTAGCTTCTGTATACCGCGGCGGCGGCTGAGTAAAGTTCTGCTTCGGATTAATGCTTAAAAGCTCGCATACATCGCCGGTATTAAGCGGAGGCAGAAGAGAATCCTTTGTATCATCATCCTCCGTGCTGTATACCGCCGTGCAGCCGCGGAACAAAACGCGCGAGCCGCTTGCGCGGAACGTGTTTTTGCCTGCGTTTATGGAAACCTGCATCGTCTCGTATACCGCGGGCTTCATCTGGCTTGCAACAAACCTGTTGTATATAAGCCTGTAAAGTTTATACTGGTCTTTGGTAAGCGCATGTTTGACCGAATCCGGGGTAAGTTCTATATAGGATGGCCGGATAGCCTCATGCGCGTCCTGTGCTTTTTTTGAGCTTTTAAAAGTATTTGGGGCTTCGGGCAGATATTCGCGTCCGTAATGCTCCTCTATGTGGCTGCGCACTGCCGAAAGCGCCTCCTGTGAAACCCGTGTTGAATCGGTACGTATATATGTAACAAGCCCTACAGTACCTTCGCTGCCGATATCTACCCCTTCGTAAAGCTGCTGCGCTACAAGCATTGTCCGTTTCGCCGTAAACCCGAGCGCCCCCGAAGCAGCCTGCTGAAGATAGCTGGTAGTAAAAGGCGGCATAGCATTTTTGCGCTTTGTACCCTTTTTTATGTCTCCTACAACAAATTCTTTTTCTTTTATGCTCTCTAAAACTTCATCCGCCTGGGCTTTGAATTCGAGTTTTTTCTTTTCACCGTTTTCGCCGAAATATTTGGCATCAAAATCCTGCGTTCCGCCGGCATTTTTCAACTGCGCTGTTATCGTCCAGTATTCCTCCGGCACAAAAGCGTTTATCTCGTCCTCACGGTCGCATATTATACGCACGGCAACCGACTGCACACGTCCTGCCGACAAACCTTTTTTCACCTTTCTCCACAGCAGAGGGCTTAACTTATACCCCACAAGCCTGTCTAATACGCGGCGTGCCTGCTGTGCATTCACCAAGTCGGTGTTGATTTTTCGCGGGTGAGATATAGCGCTTGTCACGGCATTTTTGGTTATTTCATTAAACTCTATGCGTACCGGCTTATCAGCGTCGACGCCCAGCATATTTGCGATATGCCAGGAAATAGCCTCGCCTTCCCGGTCCGGGTCTGTTGCAAGATATATATTGCGCGCGCCCTGTGCTCCGGCCTTAAGCGCGCCGATTGTATCCTTTTTCCCTCTTATTTGAATATATCTTGGTTCAAAGTCATTCTCAACGTCAACGCCGATTGTGCTTTTTGGCAAATCCCTCACATGACCTCCGCTGGCCTGTACCTTATAACCCGAACCTAAAAACTTGCTTATCGTTTTGGCCTTTGCGGGAGACTCGACGATGACAAGGTCGTATTTTTTTGTTTTTTTCTGCGTACTTTTCTGCATATTCATCTCCGTTATTAATATTCAGAATACTTTTTGCACATCTTTACCGCTATTCTATGCGGCACATCACAAAATTTGCATGTTTTTTCCCTTACGAGTGCAAATTATAAATGCGTACGTAAAAAAAAGCAAGCAGCATATGCCAAAACATTGTTTGCATTATAAGCATGTGACGCAACTATTCAACTGATTGCCTGCCGTTTATACGCCGTATCTGCCGCCCGCAACACGGCGCACCGCGCCCGAAAGTTCAAGCATTGTGAGTGCAACGCTTATTTCATCCGCAGGCAGTCCGGTCAAATCAGCAATCGTCTGTGCGCTTTTGTCCTCGTCTTTAAGAAGCTCTAGTATCCGGCTCTGCAGCATATCGAGAGGCTGCGGCAATATACCGTCTTCAACAGTCTTTATGCTTGTTTCGCCGTAGTGCCTTTTTATATCCTGCGCGCCGCCTACCGGCACAGCTCCGTTAGCTATAAGCATATTGGGCAGAGCACTGTTGTCTAAATACGGAGGGCCGGGCACCGCGAATATGTCTCTCCCAAAGCTTATGGCGTTTGATACCGTTATGGCAGTTCCACCCTTTTCTTCCGATTCAACGACAAGCAGTCCGCTCGCCAAGCCTGCTATTATGCGGTTGCGCACCGGAAAATTAGCTGCAAGGGGCGTTGCCCCCGGCGGCAGTTCGGATATCACCGCGCCGTTGTTTTCAATAATACTTTGATATATATCCGCATTTTCAGGCGGATAAACAACGTCCGTACCGCAGCCTAAAACCGCCATCGTAGGCACCCCGGCTTCAAGCGCTCCCGTATGTGCGGCCGTGTCTATACCTCTTGCCAGCCCAGATACTACCGGCATACCAAGCTCAAAAGCTATTTTGCGAGTCAGTTCATACCCCCGTCTTGTACAGCGCCGCGTTCCTACTATTCCTACGGCGCGCCGCGTCCTACAAACCTTGCCTTTAATAAACAGCACCGCGGGCGGCCATGGAATTTGCGCAAGCTTATAAGGGTAATCATCGCACAGCCGCGTTACAGCCGTTATGTCCTTTTCCTTAAGCTCGCATACAATCTCGGCGGCGCGGCTTTTTGAGCATGCCGCGCGGGCAGATGCGGCAAGCTCGGGGTTCAGTTCTTCAAGCTGCGGCGAGCCTTTATCCGCCGCGTCAAAAAAGTCTGCGGCGCTGCCGAAGCTTTTTAATATCTGATAAAAAGTTTTTGCACCCATACCGGGCAAATATGCCATCCATATCCAGTACTTTTTTTCTTCCTGCATAACTAACCCCAATACTTCTTGTCAGGCGTTCGAAATTGCAGCGCTTCAGCCAAATGAGTTTTTAAAATGTTTTCAGCGCCTGCCAAATCGGCAATAGTACGCGCCACCTTTAAAACGCGCGCCCTTCCCCTCGGGCTTAAACCGAACATATTGTACGCAGACTCCATTAAAGCGCGGCTTTCCTTGTCTAGCGTGCAGTATTTGGAAAGCTGCTCGCTTTGCAAAGCGGCATTTTTGTATATGCCGCTGCCCGCATAACGCTGCTGCTGTATGCGCCTCGCCGCATTTACGCGCGCGCGAATATCCCGTGAAGCTTCGGCAGGCTTGCGCTCCGAAATATCTTCGTAGGAAACTGTGTCCATGCCTATATGCATGTCTATCCTGTCAAGCAAAGGTCCGCTTATCCGCGCAAGATAGCGGGCAATCTCACGCGGCGTACAGCGGCACGGTTTTTCACTGCCGTGATTGCCGCAGGGACATGGGTTTAAAGACGCAACAAGCATAAAATTCGCAGGGTAAGTCACTTTAAGGCTGGCGCGCGCTATGCTTATCTGACGATCTTCAAGAGGCTGACGCAGCGATTCCAACGCCGTTCGCGAGAATTCCGGCAGCTCGTCCAAAAACAGCACGCCGCCGTGCGCAAGGCTGATTTCTCCGGGCATTACTCCGTGTCCGCCCCCTGTCAAAGCGACCGTTGAGAGCGTATGGTGCGGAGCGCGAAACGGGCGCTGCAAGGCAATACCGCCGCGGTTCTGGCCGCATACCGACTGTATTTTTGATATTTCTATCGCTTCTTCGAAACAAAGGTCTGGCATTATACCCGGCAGGGCGCGTGCAAGCATCGTTTTGCCGGAACCGGGCGGACCTATGAATATTATGTTATGCCCGCCCGCAGCCGCAATCTCAAGAGCCCTGCGCGCCTGCTGCTGCCCGTGTATATGCGCCATATCGCCCTCGCAGAGCGCTTCGCCGTAAGGCTCGAATCTGCGAAGTTTCGCGGGCATTATGGTTTTGCCTCCCATAAGATGTTCGACTATATCTATAAGGGAGTCTGCGGCATATACTTCTATGCCGCAAAGGTATGCCGCCTCGCCTGCATTGTCTTTCGGTATAAATAGCTTTGTGTACCCCGCCTCAAGCGCGGAAATTGCCATGGGCAGCGCCCCGGCAATACCGCGCAGCTGACCGTCTAGTGAAAGCTCACCCAAGAAAATGCTCTCTTCATCAGGCACGCCACACTGTCCACTTGCGCACAGCAGTGAAAGCGCGATAGCCAAGTCGTAAATAGGCCCCTGCTTTTTTAAGTCGGCAGGCGCTAAGTTTATCGTTATGCGCTGCTGCGGATAGCTAAACCCGGAGTTTTTAATAGCCGCCCTCACGCGCTCTTTCGATTCGCGCACAGCTGCGCCCGGTAATCCCACGGTCTCGTAAGAAGGCATGCCGGATGAAATATCCGCCTCCACGGTAACAGGATAGCCGCACAGTCCCAGCAGTCCGAAGCTGCTTACTTTTGAAAGCACTGTTTTTGCCTCGATTCGGTTTACTTATTATTTTCTTCGGTAACAGGCCGGTTGAATACAAGCAGCTTGTTTCCCGCAAAGTTTACTGTAAACGAGAATACGGTTGCAATCAGCTTTGCCCATATGTTAGAAAGTCCGTAAAGATTGCCAAGTATATGCACCGCAAGGTTATTGACTCCCAGCGATAATAGATTTATCAAAATAAACACAGCAAAACGGCTGGATAAAAATTTATGCTTTTGTTTGAAAGTCCAGTACTGGTTAAGCATAAAACTATTGATTACGCCGCATGAGTAAGATATGGTGTTGGATATCATAAGCGGCCATCCGAATACTTTATTAAGCAGCGTAAGTATGCCGAAATCCACTAAGAAATTGACAGCGCCAACTATTATGAATTTAATAAGCTGGTAAATGTTTTCTTTGTTTTTCAGCTTGTTTTCCACTTCTCCTCCTCATCACACCGGCCAGCTGCCAAACCACTTGAGGAACGTATACGGATACGCGCTTGGTATCACTATGCCGGTCGTTATGGGATAGAACATAATAAAAAGCAGCAAACACACGCCAATGTATATAAATACGGCCTTTTTTCCGTGCCTTGTGCGCTCGATAAGATATTTTGCAAGAACGCCTATAAGCAATATCAGAAAAGGTACTGTGGCAAAATAGTGGTATATGTATGTTTCCCTTGACAGCAGCGCCCATGGAACATACTGGGACAACGCCATTATTGCGATAAAGAATGTGCGCCGCCCGAGCCGCCCCTTGCGTATACGTATAACGGCAAGCGTAATGACAGCCGCTAAGCCTCCCCACCATACCGCGGGATTGCCCATTGTAGACATAGACGACGTAAGCCCTTCGGGGTAACCCTGCCCTTTAAAAAAGAATACCGGCCTTATGTTAAGCGGCCATGAGTACCACGGCGAGCTGTACGGATGTGTGTTAAACTTGCTGTGGTGGGACAGCATTGTTTCCTGGTTGCGCAGTATAGCGTTAAAACCATAAGCGCCGTCTTTTGCCAATGTATAAGGTATATATGAAAGCAGATATATTATAAGCGGTATTATTATAAAGAACAATACGCACCAAAGCAGCGTTATAAAAGTTTTTCTTAAGTAATCGCGCCTTACCCCTTCCAGAAACTCGCGGCGCTGCGGGTTTATATCTTCCTGTTCTTCCAGCGCGCCGGACGCATATGCGTATTCCCTGTATCTTTTCACCATCTGTATCGCGAATATAAACGCAAGACCTGCGCCCGCATATATACACAGCCATTTTGTTGCAGCGCCCAGCCCAAAGGTTACCCCGCAAAGCGCCAGCGGCAGCAGCGATTTTCCAAGCGGCTGTCTGTTATAATTGGTCTCGGTATAAAGATACATAAAATAGCACATCAGCATAATAAAGAATACGCTGTAGCTGTCTATTGTTGCGATGCGCGTCTGCGTATAATGCATAAAGTCGCAAGCGAACAGCATTGTGGGTATGAACGCAAACAGAGTTTTTTTAAACAGCCTCTTTGCAAAAACATACATTAGCGGCAGCATCATAACGCCGAAAAGCGTACCCATAAAGCGCCATCCGAAAGGATTCATGCCGAATATGCGTATACCTATGCCTAACAGTATTTTCCCGAGAGGCGGGTGCGATATTTCACGGGGGTTCATTAAATTTATATGCTCGTATGCCGTACGCACATGGTGGACTTCGTCAAAGTACATCTGGTCCATGTAATACGTCTGCGCAGGAACGTGATGTTGCTCGTCAAACATATTCATCGGCGTATTGCCGCGCGGAGCATCGGGGTTTGTGTTTACCGCCGAAACGATTTCTGCCGGATTGCCGTCCTCGTCGCAGAATGCCATCTCGAGTATAGGAAGCGGTCCATTAATACGAAAAGACACAAACTTGGCATAAAACGGTATCGTTTTGACTATCTGCCATTTATAAAGGTTAGTGTCTTTGTGCTGTAATACAGGCTCATAATATTTTTCTTTGTTCTCATCTTCTTTTTCAAACTCTATTTCCTGATAGCCTTCGCCGTCCGGAGAATAAGACATATAAAAATCAAAATACCCTTCATGATTATTGGGCACCGATGTATAATAGCATACCGAATGTATTTGCTGTTCCCCACGCAGCTCAACTATTATCTCATCATTGTCGAAAGAATAAAAAGTCTTTGGTATATCCGCCGACCCGAGGTTTATAAACGCCACAACGGCATAACAAAGCGTAACCGCCGCCATAACTAAAAAATCAAGGCGTGTAAAACGCGCTTTTTCATGCTTGTCAAACAGCCGCCTGCGCGCATGCTTTCTCCAGTCTATCCTTTTTTTTCTCATTAAAAACCTCATATTATCCTTTAAGCGCGGGAGGCTTTATAACCACCCTGCCGCTTACCAGCCTCCTTGCCATATATGGAACGAATATTAAAAACAGCACCATATTTACTGCAGCTATAATAAATGCGGCGTCTGCTGGTGCCAGTGTGGTATCTGCATATAGAGTTACCATCTGATTGAAAAGCGAAGTGAAAGAAAACGCAGCCGCGAAAAGCAGCGTTCCCGTCTCACGCGTATATACATACCCGAAAAGCAAGAATACGCATGCGGGCAGCATATACCTTTCGTGCATGGAATGTGCCAGCATAAACACCGATATAACAAGAAACGCGGCAAGCTCAAAAGTACGCCCGTATTCGCGTGAACGCCATTGCAGTATAATAACCGCTGATATTATCATCCCGACAAAAATCCATCCCCATGTTGCATACGGCAGATTAAGCCACAAGGGCTCGCTGCTGTCCACCCAGTTTCCTCCCGTTAAGGCAAAAAGATTGAATGCATTAACTGTGGCATAGTTGTAAGATCCTATCGTCCCGGCGTATTTGTTAACTATCCATGTTATTTGCTGGCTGCCGGTAAACGGCAGTACGCCCGCAGCAAAAACAGCGGCAAAAACAACAGCGCCGCCTAATGCTCGCGCCAATCCGCGCCCAAGCTGCCCTTTTTTGAACATAGCATACAGATAGTAAAGCCCCACTACCGGCGCGAACATAAGCGCCTGCGGTTTTATAAGCAGCGAGACTGCAAAAAAGAGCGCGCCAAGATACGGGCTTTCCTTTCTTATATAATACAATGTGAGAACTGCAAAAAGTATAAAGAAGGCGTCTATCTGACCCCACGCGCTGCTGTTAAAGAACATAGCCGGATTAAACAGCAAAAATGACGCGCACAGCAAGCCGAACATTTTACCGATCTGTTTTGATGCTGCCTTATAAACAAAAACGGCAGTTATCACCTCTGCCGCAATGGACGGCAGCTTTATAATAAGAATATTAATAACACTGTTAATATCTATTGATAACAAACTGCGTATAAATCCTAAAAGCCAGAGCACATACATATAACCGGGCGGATAATCCGAGAACATATCCTGAGTATAAAACTGCGCAGGTCCTGTTTTATAAACGGTTTCTGCCCAGATTGTAAAGCACCTTGTGTCTGTCTCATGGCCTTTGAAAATAAGCGCCGTAAAAATACGAAGCACCACAGCCATAGCTGCGGCCAGCACAAACGCCGGCCAGATACGCCCATCGCTGTCACCGCCGGCGCGCGCGAGCAGTAATACACATACCAGCAAGAATACCGCCGCCACAATTAAGGTAAACACCGTTGTCAGCACAGTCTGCTGTTCGGTTGCCTGTGACGGCCTGAACACATCATTTTCTGCATAAGCTGTCGCAGTAAACAACACCATAGCGGCTGCTAAAGCGACGGCAAAAAAAATATATCTGCGCACGGAGCCTCCTGTTTTTCCGGCAAATTTAATATGTACTCAATACTACACTCTGCCGTACCCGCCCATTATTATACCAAAAAAAAGACGCACATCAACTTATTCTTTTTAAAGAGTCACAGTACGGCTTTTAAGGGCTTATTCGCTTCTATAAAAAAGGTGCAATATTAAATTCTAAATCTGCGGCTCGATAAATTCGAACGCATCTTTTATATGCGATATCCGCCCGTTAAAAATCTCAATTATATCGAACCGCATAGCATTATCCATACACCCGCTGCGATATGCGTAATCCAGCGCCGCACGGCATATGCACCGCTGTTTTCTTATATCCACTGCTTCGGCCCCGGTGCCGAATTTATACTGCGTTCTAAGCTTTACTTCGCAGAAAACAACAGTATCGCCGTCCCTGAAAATTATATCCGCCTCGCCTCCGCGTACGTAATGATTTCTCGCGAGTATCTTTAAGCCTTTACTCTCAAGATATTCTGCCGCAAGCGCCTCTCCGCAATCTCCCCTCTTCCTTTTGTTCATACCGATATACGTTTTAAGAATGTCGTCCTGTGGATGCCGCATATGCCCAGGGCGGCTATAGCATCGTAATGCTGGCGGGTGCCGTAACCCTTGTGCTGTGCAAACCCGTATCCTTGGTACTTTTTGTCGTACTCACGCATTAAACGGTCGCGAGTAACCTTCGCTATTATTGAAGCTGCCGCTACACTGTAGCACAAACGGTCTCCCCCTATTATCTCTTCGTATTCAATTTCAGTCCTTATGCCTCCTATACGGTCACAGAATATATACGCGGGTTTAACTGCAAGTGCCGATATAGCCTGAGAAAAAGCGTACTGCGCGGCTTTTAAAATGTTTATCTCGTCAATAAGCCGGTTGTCAGCCATGCCGACGGCATAGCATACGGCCTGTGAAGTTATCTTTTTATACAAATCTTCCCGTTTTTGTTCGGACAGCTTTTTCGAATCGTCAACGCCCTCTATAAGACAGCCCGGCGGCATCACCACGGCAGCCGCTACACACGGCCCTGCAAGAGGCCCCCGTCCTGCCTCGTCAACGCCGGCCACAAGCATGCGCTTTTTCCAGAACGGCTTCTCAAAACGGCTTAACTCCTGCAGTCTCTTGCGCTCCGCTGATATATCCCCCATATGCAATCAAACCCTTTCAAGCGTAATACGCCCGAGGCGGCCTCCCCGAAATTCATCCAGCAGCACACGCGCGCCGCGCTCAGTATCAATTTCGCCGTGTTTTAAAAGAAATCCTCTTTTTGTGCATATGGCATTCAATACTTCCTGCTCTGTGCCCGCAGGCTCTATACCATAACGCTCTGCTATCGCGTCAGGCGCCGCGTCCGCAAGCATGCTGATAAGGCTTCTTGCAAGCGCCGTCCTGTCTGTTATCTCTTGTTTCAAACTGCCGATAACGGCTATCCTCGCGGCGGACTCCTTGGACTCTATTTTAGGCCAGAGCAGCCCCGGAGAATCAAGCAGCTCCATATCATCGGAAAGCCGAACCCACTGCAGTGCGCGCGTAACCCCCGGTTTATCACCTTCTTTAGCCTTTCTTTTGCCTATAAGCCTGTTGATAATAGCCGATTTGCCGACATTCGGCGCACCGGCAACAAGCACGCGTATGGTCTTGCGCACACCTTTTTTAGCATACTGCTCTTTTATAGGCGCACCCGCCTGTTTTATGACGCGAAGAAGCTTCCCGGCATTGTCCCGCGTTGCACAGAACGAAACCGCATAACCGAAGGAATTTCGGTAATGGTTTAACCACTGATTTGTCTGCGCTGTATCCGCGAGGTCGCTTTTATTCAGCACTATTACACAGGCTTTCCCCGAAAGCAGCGACAATAAATCGGGGCTTAACGTGCTTTTTGGAGCACGCGCATCCACCGCTATAACAGCGACACTGATAAGCTTAAGTTTTTCGATTATCTGGCGGCGCGTTTTTGCCATATGTCCGGGATACCATTGAATGTCCATCAGATTCCTCCGTACTGCACAAGCAACTTTGCAATAACAAAAGAAGCCGTTGCCGGCTCCCTTTAATTTAATGTCTTTTTTCCTTAAGCTTTGCCGCTTTGCCTACGCGATCACGCAGAAAGAAAAGCTTTGCGCGCCGCACTTTGCTGCTGCGTACTTTTTCTATACTAGCTATTTTTGGTGAATGAAGCGGAAACGTTCTCTCAATACCTACGCCAAACGATACGCGCCTTATTGTTATTGTCTCTTTTACTCCGCCTCCGCGCCGGGCGATTATATAGCCTTCAAACCCCTGAAGCCGCTCTCTTGTTCCCTCGATAACCTTGACGAATACCTTTACAAGATCGCCTATTTCAAGTTCGGGCAAATCGCTGCGCATCTGCTCCTGCTCTATTGCCTTTATTATCTTGTTCATGCTGATTCCTCCTCCCAATACAGGCGTTCATAACCGTCATATCAGCACAAAAAGCGCATTGCGGAAAGCGGACCGCCCTAAATCAACCAAAGGATTATAACACAGCGCAAAGGATGCTGACAAGAGGCAAAAACGCAGAATATATTTTTTACCAGCTTTTTATGCGTGTTCGGGTTATTCGCTATGTTCAACTTAATAATAATTTGATTGGTGAATATCAGATACCATATGAAAACAATATATGTTACAATTAACTTAATAACATATGGGCAAAATAAGGGGTGTATAATGAAAAGCGCTTTTGTTTTTGTATTGGTACTTATTTTTATTACGGCCGGCTGCGTCACAGAACCTGTTCCCGCACAAGATGCGGTTTTGGCGGACGCACAGACACCGCCCATCACAACTCCGCCGCCAACGCCGGCGCCGACGCCAACCCCCACTCCAATACAAACAACCCGGGCAGAACCTATAGAGATAAACATAATGTCGGCGGGAGATCTGATATTCCATAACCCGCTTATAAAAGCGGCTCATATAAAGGACGATACGTACGACTTTACATACCATTTTTCTTTCATAAGCGATATATTAAAAAGTGCCGATCTTGCGATAGCCAATTTCGAATGTACGCTGGCAGGGCCGGACAAGCCCTATTCTTATCCAAATTCCAAAAGTTTCAATACGCCCGATGCGGCCGCCGTTGCTTTGAAAGAAGCCGGATTCGATGTGCTTTCGACTATAAACAATCACTCAAATGACAGGAGAATAGCCGGAATTATCCGCACGGTAGACGTTGTGCGCCAATGCGGCATGGTGGCTGTAGGCACCAGAAAAGACGCGAGCGAGCCATTTTATTATATACTCGATGTAAACGGCGTAAAAGTCGGGATTACTGCGTATTCTTACGGGACAAGGCCCAGTAAAAATAGCGTAGCGCTCAACGGCACAAAGCTGAAAAGCAACGGCAAGGATTTAGTAAACATTTTCACATACAAAACGATTAAAGATGACCTTGTACCTATGGGGCAACTCGTGCAGGATATGAAAAATGCCGGTGCGGATGTTGTGGTATTCATAATACACGCGGGTTCCGAAGGCTCAAGAAAACCCAATAAATATCAGAAACAACTGGCTGCGGGGCTGTGCGAGGCCGGCGTTGATATTATTTTCGGAAGCCACCCGCACGTGCTTCAGCCTGTGGAAATACTAACATCAAAAAACGGCCACCGAACCGTCGTTGCATACTCTCTTGGCAATTTTATATCCAACCAGCGCTCAAACTATAATAAAAAGTGGACATACAATGAAGACGCAATGCTGTTGAATGTTAAAGTAACAAAATATCCCGACGGCGGGCCTGCCGAAATAACTGCCGTTGAATACCTGCCTACCTGGACGATGATGTATAAAAAAGGAGGCATAAGGTATTATACCGTGCTGCCGCTGCAAAAAGCCCTTGCTTCACCGGACGAGTATGACCTTAACACTTCATACAACCTTAAAAAAGCTAAAAAGTCGCTTGATGCTACCAACGCTCTTTTGGCTGATGCGGTCGAAAAAGGGTTTTTAACTCTGATGGAGACATATTAACCGTCAATAACGAATAAAGCAGGAGCGATTATACTCCTGCTTTTTCTGTATCTATATTTGTTTAATACTACTCGCTTAGTTCTTTGCCTTTAATGCCGGTAAAACATTTGTTTACATGCTCTGCGGCAAGTCGCTTTTTGCTTATCATCTGCGCTATTACTGTAACCAGTATAGAAAGTGTCAGCGATAAAATAAGCGGGTCTACAAACTCAAGCAGCGTACCCTCTGGAGCCAGTGTTTTAACTCCGAACAGCGTATAGAAACAGCATTATATATTGTCAATATAATATTTTATTTCTATCACTATTATTAAATTACATTCTGTAATATATTAAAAATATCAGTTTATATATTGACACCGGTAGTAAAACAATGTTTAATTCTAATTAATCTGCCT
>CAZSMH010000003.1:0-47897 GCA_964607965.1 uncultured Christensenellaceae bacterium | reverse complement strand
CCCGCCCTTGCTTGTTCGCTGATATTAGCATAACTCAGACGGGTAAAAAATATTGACGCGGCTTGAATTAATTTTTTATATAATAACCCTGCGCAAGTACGGGGAATGCAGCCAAATAAAAAGCCCTCGTTTATCAAGGGCTTAATATCTAAAAAGCAACAAAATTCAACCTAATAATACGGATTTGCCCGTTTTAGCCGTACACTGGCGTTTTTTCGCGCAAATTTAGACGAACCCGAAAACCGTAGCGAAAAAGCCCAAAACTTGCGGAAAAAAGTTTTTAGCAAGCTAAAACCCGGGTTTGGCTATAACTTTTTATACAAAGGCCGCTTTGCGCACAGAGCGCGCACCTTTTGCAGCACATCGCCGACTGCATCTTCGCGGCGGTTAATTACATCGGCAATCCATGCGCCTATATCAGCCATGTCTGCCTCATTCATGCCTCGCGTTGTTACAGCAGGCGTCCCGATTCTTATACCGCTTGTAATAAACGGGCTCTTTGTATCAAACGGTATGGCGTTTTTGTTTACCGTTATTCCCGCAAGCCCGAGCAGCGCCTCAAGTTCTTTGCCCGTAATGCCTTTATCCGTCAAATCCACAAGCATAAGATGGTTGTCTGTGCCGCCCGATACAAGTCGTATACCGCTTGAGACAAGGCTTTTTGCCAGCGCAGCCGCGTTAACTACAATCTGGCGCTGATAAGACTTAAACCCGTCAGAAAATGCCTCATTAAAGCAAACAGCTTTAGCGGCGATAACATGCATAAGCGGACCTCCCTGTATGCCCGGGAACACTGCCTTGTTTATTGCAGCTCCGTACTGCTCTTTGCATAAAATCATTCCGCCGCGCGGGCCGCGCAGCGTTTTATGCGTAGTCGTAGTTACAAAATCCGCATAAGGCACAGGGCTTTCGTGCAGGCCTGCCGCTATAAGCCCCGCGATGTGCGCCATATCAACCATAAGATATGCGCCGACTTCCTGCGCGATTTGAGCAAAAAGCTTAAAGTCCAGTTTGCGCGGGTACGCGCTTGCGCCCGCCACAATCATCTTTGGTTTGTGTGTTTTGGCAAGTTCGCAGAGAGCATCGTAATCTATCTGCTCGGTATCCTTATTGACGCCGTACGGTACTATGGTGAAATACTTGCCTGATATATTAACCGGGCTGCCGTGAGTCAAATGCCCGCCGTGCGCTAGATTCATGCCCAGTATAGTATCGCCCGGCTCAAGCATGGCAAAATATACAGCCGTATTGGCCTGCGCGCCCGAATGCGGCTGTACGTTGGCAAATTCGGCGCCGAACAGCTTTTTGGCGCGCTCTATCGCCAGAGTTTCCGCGACATCCACGAATTCGCAGCCGCCGTAATAGCGTTTGCCCGGATACCCTTCGGCATATTTGTTAGTCAAATGGGAACCCATAGCGTTCATCACGGCTTCTGATACAAAATTTTCTGAAGCTATAAGCTCAATATTGTTTTCCTGTCGCTCAAGCTCATCCATCATTGCGCTGTAAACCGCTTCGTCTGTCTCTTTTACCTTTGAATAATCAAGCATTCTTATACCCCCTATTGTGCTTTGAGCATGTAGGCTTTTCTTGCCGCTCTTTGCTCCGCAGCCTTTTTTGATTTTCCTTTGCCCTGCGAGACTTCTTCGCCGCCGACCAGCAGTTTTATATAGAATACCCTGTTGTGCGGCGGTCCTTCTTCCCTGTAAACCGTATATTTTATATCGCTTATACCCTGCTTATGATAGTATTCCTGAAGACGAGTTTTAAAATCTTTAAAACCGCCGCCCGAGAGCACCGTTTTTATTCCGTCGCTTAAAAGAATGTAAACTACATCTTCCGCAGCTTTTAGTCCCCCGTCAATATAAACCGCTCCTATAAGCGCCTCAACAGCGTCTGCCAGAATAGAAGGTTTCTCCTGCCCGCCGGAGCTGCGCTCTCCCCGTCCCAGTATAAGGTAATCGCTCAAATTAAGATTACGGGCAACATCGGCAAGCATCGTTTCGTTGACGAGCGCCGCACGGTTCTTTGTCAGTTCTCCTTCGGAAAACTCCGCTTTGTTAATATACAGATATTTGCTTATTACCAGCTCCAAAACCGCATCGCCCAAAAATTCAAGCCTCTCATAACTCTCGCCGATATCCGCGGACGCATGAACAAAAGCTCTCTTTAAAAGCTTTTTATCTTTGAACATATACCCTATGTCGTTTTCCAGCTTCGTGTATCCGTTGTTCATTTACAAACCCGCCCGTACAAAAATAAAACACAAGCTTATGCTTGTTTTTTAAGAAAGACACAGCTGCAAAGAGGCTCAACAAAGCAATACCCGAACCGAAAACGGCCCGGGCACTGTTTGTTTTTGTTTAGAACCCGCCGATGTTTTTTTCGATATAGGTTACAACATCCTTTACCGTCACAACTTTTGGTAGTTCTTCGTCCGGAATATCAAGATCAAACTCCTGTTCGAGATCCATGATAAGTTCAACGATTGCCAGAGAATCCGCCTTTAAATCCTCGACAAGGTCAGATTCCATCGTGATATTTTCTTCGTCAATCTCCAACTGATCAGATAAGATCTTCCTAACCTTTTCAAATACCATTGTGATCCTCCTGTAACATTTTAATCGCTTATTGCAACCTTTGATATTTCTTGTTTTATTACTTCTACGACTTCGCCTTGGATAAACCCGGCTGCCTGCCGCAGCGTGCTTAATATAGCCTTTGCGTTGGAAGAGCCGTGTGCCTTGACAACGCCGCCGTTAACGCCCAGCAGCAGCGCGCCTCCGTATTCCGTATAATCCATGCTCTTCTTAAGGTTTTTAAACGCCGGCATGGATAACGCCGCGCCAAGCTTTGTGCGGAAAGAACTCGTAAGCTCCTTCTTTAGCATGCCAAGCAGCACACCGGCCAAACCTTCCATAAACTTTAAAACAACGTTGCCTGTAAACCCGTCACATACGAGCACGTCAAAATCCCCCGAAACAAGGTCTCTGCCTTCCGCGTTCCCCGCAAACAAAACCGGCATCTGCTCTATAAGCTTATATGCGGCCTTGGTCAGTTCGTTGCCCTTTTCTGCCTCTGCGCCGTTGTTAATAAGCCCGACGCGGGGAGACTCTATGCCTATAACATTGCGCATGTATATGCTTCCCATAAGCGCAAACTGTGCTAAATATGACGGCCGGCATTCGGCATTAGCGCCCGCGTCTATAAGCATAGCCCTGCCGGTTCTAGTCGGCAGCAGCGGCGCAAGCGCGGGGCGTTTAACCCCCGGCAGCCTTTTTACTATTAGCGTCGCGCCGGCAATAGTGGCACCAGTGCTTCCTGCGGTAATAAAAACATCGCCCTCGCCGTCCCCAAGCAAACGCAAACCCTTAACAAGAGACGAATCGCGCTTGTGCCGGATTGCTTCTACAGGCGGCTCAGCCATATCTATAACTTCTGTTGCATTAACAATATTTATGCGCCCGCTGTCAAATTGGTGTTTTGCAAGTTCTGCAATAATAACATCTTCACGACCGGTAAAAGTAAGTAAAAGAGATGGTATCTCTTTAAGCGCCAGCACACAGCCTTCAACAATGGCGCCCGGTGCGTTATCCCCGCCCATTGCATCGACAATTACTTTCAAACAGACACCTCACTAACCCTAGTATAAAGCCAGTATATAAAAAAAACTTTTTTTATGCAACTTTTTTCTTCGATTATATTTAACCTGCCCGATTAGCAGAATATACTGTTCTATATGCCCGGTAATATCGCTGCCCTGTTTGCTCTCTGTATGGTTCCCAAATCATATATGCCGCCGTTTATACATTCACTGGCTTTAGCTTTTCCGTATAACCGCAGCATCAATACGGCTAACGTACAAAACCAACGCTTACAATACATTTCGCCAGCGTTGGTTTATTTAATATCGGCCATAGTTACAATGAAGCTAATCAACAGAATAAGAAACCGCTTTTTTGCGCGGTATCGTTTGCAAACAGTATCATTAGTATACTGTTTAAGCTTAGCTTTCTTTCTTTGGTTTTTCTGTCTCGACTACTTTTCTTCCGTTGTAATAACCGCATTCCGGGCAAATCCTGTGCGTCAGCTTTTGCGCATGGCATTGCGGGCACTCGGCCATACCGGGCGCCGTAAGCTTATACGTTGCCGACCGCCTCGTATTCTTGCGCTGTTTTGACGTTTTTCTCTTTGGAACCGCCATCTATCTACACCTCCCATTGTCGTTAAATACTATGCAACAGTGTCCTGTCCATTTATTAAAGCTTGCAGCCGCATTCGCCCTCGTTAAGGTTTGCTCCGCATCGGCCGCAAAGCCCTTTGCATTCCTCACTGCATATAAACCGTGTCGGTAGATTTATGACCACGTTGTCTTCAAGCATCTGCGATAAGTCGATTGTATCGCCGTTATATGCGTACATGCCTTCCTGTGGCTGCTTTTTATAATACTCGGCGAAATCGAAGTCTAGTCTGTACAAAAACTCGTCAAGGCACCGGGCGCATCTTACCAGCATATCCGCCGAGAAACTTCCCGTCACTGTTATGCCCTCTCCATCGTAACGCCAGTCTGCATTAACCTTTGCGTCTGAAGGAAACTTATAACTCTCGCCTACAAAATCTATTTCTTCAAAAGGTCCGCTCAATTCTGCCGAAAACAACTCGCCTTCGCTGCGGACGGCCTTTGCAATATCTATAGTCATAATAGCACCTGTTTGCTGATAGCTTTTTGTCAACGGCTAAAATTATATTTTACGCACGGCTTTATGTCAACTTCTTTTTACGAATCAGGCTGCTTAAACAGCGTCCTTTTATGTAACGCCATCTCTCCGCACCGTTCTATGTATTCCCTTAACTCCTTAACATTGGCAGCTCTTTCTATACGCTGCCCGCCGGAAAACAGCCGCTTGGATATCGCTCCGGCGCCGAAAGCCAAAACGCTGCACAGCTCCTCCATATTATCGATATTATAGAGACATTCTTTGCCGCGTTTAGCATAGCCTGTGTTTTCGAGGCTGCCTTTCATGTACTTCTGGCGGTACATATAATAAGGGCGGTAGCCTGCATCTTCCAGCATTTTGCGCGAGGTTTCCAGAGCTTTAGCCGTATGCATATCCGCAGGGAGCGAGCTTAAATTAGCCGCGGCAAAAGCCGACGAGCGCTTTATCGCCAGGGTATGCACCGTTATGTTTTCAGGAGATAACTTTATTATCTTCCCAACCGTACTGCAAAGCACATTTTCTGTTTCCCCGGGCAGCCCCGCTATAACATCAACATTAATGTCAAACCCTGCGCCGCGCGCGCTTTCATATGCATTAAAAAACTGCGCAGCCGTATGTCGCCTGCCTATACGCTGAAGCGTGTCGTCGCACAATGTCTGGGCATTAACGCTTATCCTGCCTGCCCCGTAATGCTTTATCAACGCCAGCTTTTCTCCGTCTATCGTGTCCGGGCGGCCTGCCTCAACAGTTATCTCTGCTTTCGCAGCTAATCCCCGCGCCCTTTTAAGCACTTTTTCAAGCAGTTTGGGTTCAAGCGCCGTTGGAGTGCCGCCTCCTATATAAAGCGCGCGCACATGCTGTTTTTCAATTATATCCTCGGCTGCGTCCAGTTCAAAAAGCAGCGCATCAACATATTTTGAAGCAGCGTTTTCAAACACTTCCAGCGGATAAGAAGTAAAAGAACAGTATGCGCAGCGCGTTACGCAAAACGGTATGCCTATATAGATATCAAGCGCGTTTTTAGACGGTTCCAGCCCTGCCTGCGCACTAATTATACTTTTTGCCAATGCATATTTTTCGGGAGATACATCAAATTCGTTGAGAAAAAGCGTTTTTGCGCCGCTTGTCCCCAGCAGCGCCTCGCTGTCCCTTAAAAGCTTTGTAGGCCTTATGCCGGTAAGCGAACCCCACGGCAGCGGCGTATTAAAATACGAAAGCAGCGCCCGGTACGCGCTTATTTTTGCCGCGCGTTTTGCCGCGCGTTTATACTCAAGCACGCCGGATGGCATATCGCACGAATAAGTATACTGCGAAACGCAGGCACCGTCCTTATACAGGCTTACATCACTTGTTATAACACCGCGTTTTTCGGTCTGCGTATGCAATACTGCAAACCCTTCGGGCAAAGGAAAATCGTAGGTACGCTCAATTTTGCGCACATCGATAAAAAGCCTTATTACCTCGCATATGTCACTGAAAAATTTAGAATTGTCCGTTTTTAATGCTGTCATAGCGCTAAATATGGGTTATTCGCAAATTCGGAATAAAGAGAGGTGTCTGTCCCGTGCCCTGTATATACTTTATAGTCGCGCCCCAGTCCGGGAAGTGTAATGCTCAGCGAACGGCGGTATTCGCTCTGGCTGCTGCCCGGAAAATCAGTGCGCCCTATGCTCCTGTAAAAAAGCGTATCCCCGGCAAACAGATTGTCTTTGGCCGCATAGCAAACGCTTCCGCCCGAATGCCCGGGGGTATGCACAACGTCCACTTCGATTCCCGCGGCGGTTATAGTCTCGCCGCCTTCTAAAATCACATCCGCGTTGGTCTTTTTTACCTTCATGCCGAAAATCAGCGCAATATTGTCCTTATCGCTTTGCAGCATAGACGCATCGCGCGAGTGTATGCACACTTTAGCGCCTGTTTTTTCTCTTACTTGTGCAGCCGCTCCTATATGGTCAAAATGGCCGTGAGTCAGCAGTATATGCGTAACGGCGCTTATCCCCTTCTCCTCAAGCGTTTTTAGAATCCTTCCGGCGTCCGCACCGGGGTCGATAATAAAGGCTTGGCTTGTATCATCAAATACAATATATGAATTGGCCTGCATAAGCCCGACTGCCAGCTTAATAACCTGCATTTTTTCTCCTAGAAGACACGGCGCGAATTAAGCAGTATGGTAACCGGCCCGTCTGCGCAAGATTCGATACGCATATGCGCTCCGAACTTTCCTGTCTGCGTAGTAATGCCCAGCGCCCGGAACGCCGCAATGCATTCCTCGTACATATACTTTGCAGTCTGCGCTAATGCCGCTCGTCCAAAGTCGGGTCTTAATCCCCGGCGCGCATCACCGAACAAGGTAAACTGAGACACCACAAGCAGTTCCCCGCCCATGTCAATTACGTTTTTATCCATCTTGCCGTTATGGGGGAAAATACGCATTCCTGCAGTTTTGCGGACTATATAATCAATATCTTCCTTAGAGTCTTTTTTCTCGACACCAAGAAGCACAATCAGCCCTTTTCCTATACTGCCTACGGTTTCGCCGTCGGCTTTTACGTTTGCACTCAAAACGCGCTCTAAAACAGCAATCATGGTTTACTTGTTTATGCGGAACACTTCGCGCACACCCGCAATGGCTTTTAATCCGTTTATCACCGACTCAAGCTGAGCCGTCTGCGTAATCTCAAAACCGAACACCATAAACGCCGTATGGCTCTTCCCCATGCGTGCGTTTACGGATGTAATCGATACTCCCATATTAAAAAGCTTGCTGGATACCTCGGCGATAAGCCCGGAGCGGTCGTCCGCGGTTACCTGCACCTCAACATTATAGCTTGAACTGGTGTCAAATGTCCATTTAACCTCTATCATTCTGCCTGATTCAAAATCGGCTGTAGTGATATTGGAACAGTCACTTCTGTGCACCGAAACGCCCCGCCCGCGCGTAACATAGCCGACTATTTTATCCCCCGGAACCGGGTTGCAGCATTTGGCAAGCCGCACAACCATATCGTCATACCCTACGACAGTCACACCGCTTGTTTCGCCCGTCTTTCTCGCCGGAACCGTCTTCTGCTTTTCGCCCTCAAGCGGGTTAACCTTGCGGTACTCGTCTATCAGCCTGTGCAGTATCTGGGATGTGGTTATTCCGCCGTAGCCGACGGCAGCGTACATATCCTCAGGCGTCTGGAGCGTAAACTTTTTATACAGTTCTTTAAGCCATTCCGGACGGAAAAGCGTTTTTAGCTCAAACCCCCGCCGCTTCGCTTCTTTTTCCAGCATCTCGCGGCCTTTTATAATGTTCTCTTCCTTGTACTCTTTGCGTATCCAGTTTCTTATCCTGTTTTTAGCCTGCGAGGTTTTTACAATATTGAGCCAGTCCCTTGACGGCCCTTTCGATGAGGCAGAAGTTAATATCTCAACTATATCGCCGGACTTAAGCTCATACGTCAACGGCACTATTTTGCCGTTTATCCGAGCGCCTATACACCTGTTGCCTATCTCGCTGTGTATGCCGTATGCGAAATCGAGAGGCGTAGCGCCCAGCATAAACTCTTTTACATCCCCTTTGGGCGTAAAAACGTATACCTTGTCGGAAAAAAAGTCGCCCTTTAATGATTCCATAAACTCTCTGGAATCCTTGGTATCAGTCTGCCATTCCAAAAGCTCACGCAGCCATGCCAGCTTTTCGTCCATTGCGCTGCGCCCGGAGCCTTCTTTATATTGCCAGTGCGCAGCAATACCGTATTCCGCAGTCGAATGCATCTCGCGCGTGCGTATCTGCACCTCAAACGGTCTGCCGTCCCGCCCCAAAACAGTGGTATGTATAGACTGGTACATGTTTTGCTTGGGCACTGCTATATAATCCTTAAACCGTCCGGGTATAGGCTTCCATACCGTGTGGACAGTACCCAATACCGCATAGCAGTCTCTCACGCTGCCTACTATTATTCTAACGGCAATTAAATCATAAACCTCTTCAAACGCCTTGTTCCTTTTGTGTATCTTATTGTATATGCTGTAAATGTGCTTGGGACGTCCTTCTATTTCCGCATCAACACGTATCTTTTTCAAGTGCTTCTTTATCTCTTCTATAACGCCCTTAATATACTCGCTTCTCTGTGCGCGCGTTTCGGTAAGCTTTTCCGCAATCTCAAAATAAGATTTTTCATCCAGAAATTTTAACGACAAATCTTCGAGTTCCCACTTTATCGCGTTTATGCCCAGCCGGTGCGCAAGCGGCGCATATATCTCCAGCGTTTCCTTTGCTTTTTCAATGCGTTTTTCATCGCTTTGGTACCGCAGTGTCCGCATGTTATGCAGCCTGTCTGATAGTTTTACAAGTATAACTCGTATATCGCTTGCCATGGCAAGAAACATTTTGCGCAGATTTTCGGCCTGATGCTCTTCTTTTGACGAGAAGCTCACCTTTCCTACCTTGGTCACACCGTCCACTATCTGCGCTATCTCGCGGCCGAACTGCTCTTCTATCTGCGCTGTGGTAACTCCGGTGTCTTCAACTATATCGTGGAAAAGCCCCGCCACCACAGTTGTTATATCCAGCCCCAAATCAACAAGTATTTCCGCAACTTCGCAGGGATGCATAAAGAACGGCTCGCCCGAAAGACGCATCTGCCCTTCGTGCGCCTTTTTTGCATAATCATAAGCTTTTTCAAAAAAAGCCTGATCCTCAAGGCCGTATTTCTGATTTACTTTTTTGGCCAGCGATGCAGCGCTGTGCGCAGTATCATTCATTTATTAAGTCCTCAAACCCCTTAAAACAGGCGCTTTGCGAAAGCTCTTTTCGCGGTCCTTTTTTGTTTAATGCCAGTATTCTATCATTTTTATCAATAACGAGCAACTCAAGCTCGGTAAAAACGCGCAGTGAAAACGCAGCTCTCTCTTCGCTGATGCCCAGCCTTTTCGCAGCGGACGAGACCGCAACAGGTTTGTTTTTAAGCAGCCTGCCAAGCTTAGCGTATATTTCAAGAAGCTCGGCGCGCGGAGCAAAAAAGCCTTTTGCATAATTTTTGTACGCTTCTCTTAGTTCTCTGCACCACAAATAAGAATCGGTTATACCCAGCCTTAAAACCCGCGTATGCCCGAAAGCCTCTCCGCAGGCAATGCAGTTTTCAGGGCTGAAAGACTTTTCATCCCATAGTATAAGCCTTCCGTTATAAAGCGCGGTTTCTACTTCCGGCAAATTTAACAAAAAACAAAGCGCAGGCTCAGTACATGCCGATATGCACAGCCCAAAACGGCTTTGCATAAGCGAATCGCTTATGGTTAAGCTTATTTGCTCCGCTGTCAGTTCCAATGGCGCTCCGGCAATTCCAAAACGCGCCGCTTCGTTTAAAAACTCTTCCCGAAGATTTATATTATATGCCGCTTTATATCTCTTCGCCAATTGCTCGCTGTATATAAACCCAATATCACGCATTATAAGCTGCGGCTTGCCGGAAAAGCTGTCCATTCCCGCCTCGCATAAAAAATCGGCCCTCTCCGGCACAAGTGTATGGTTGTCTTTGTAATAAAACGCAACCGCATCGCATAAGTTATTGTCCTGTTCTATTTTGAACTTTAAATGCGGCGCGTCCTTTTTCCCCACAAAACGCTGCTCTGAAAGAAAAGCGTTTCTAACGGCAATAAGCGGTTTTTCATTGCCGGCTCCGAAAGGTTCAAGCCGCTGCAAGTCTTCAACAAGCTTGCGGGTTATATCTTTCGGCGAAAGCACCAAATCGCAAATATGCTTTTTTATAAATATGCTTTCATCATATTGGGCGCGTACAAGTTCGCACACGTCGTGCCGCAGCGCATCAAGCTCGTCCGCCTTTACAGTAAGCCCCGCAGCCTGCTCATGCCCGCCAAACTTCTCGTACCTGTTGCTAAAAGCTGCCAGAACACCATATATATTTATACCCTCAATGCTGCGTGCAGAGCCTGTAAGCAAAGGCTGTCCGCCAAAAAGCACGCAAGGGCGCGTATACCTTTCGGCTATCTTTGCGGCAGCGATGCCTAAAACTCCCGCGTTCCAGTTCGGTGACGCAATCATAATAACGGGCTCGCTGTGATACCCGCATCTTTCTATTACTTCCTGCGCTTCCAACAGTATTTCGTCCACTTCTTTTTTTCTTTGATTGTTAAGCGCGCAGAGCCTTTCGGCTTTTTCTATAATATCCGCGCCCGGCTTGTCGGCTTTAAGCAAATCTATGGCGAGCTGCGCCGTATCCATACGTCCGGCCGCATTTATCCGCGGGCCTAAACCAAAGCTTACGTAAAAAGAATTAATGCTGCCAAGTTCTATGCCTGCCTGCTTCGCCAGCGCTAAAATGCCCGCCGAAGGGTTTTTTTTAAGCCTTTGCAGCCCCATATGCGCGATAACCCTGTTTTCGCCTATAAGCGGCACTATATCTGTAATTGTGCCTATTGCTATCAAGTCTATATAGCGCATTGCTTCTGCCAAGGAGGATAAGGCATGAATAAGCTTAAATACCACTCCGCAGCCCGCAAGATTAGAATCGGGATATAAGCTGTCCTGTCGCTTGGCGTTTATTATATACGGCGTTGGCGGAAGCGTATGCGGGCACTCGTGGTGGTCGGTTATTATGGTATCTATTCCAAGGCTGTTCGCCAGCGCAATCTCCTGATTATTTGTTATGCCGCAGTCTACCGTGATTATCAGCGAAACGCCTGATTGCGCCATCTGCCGGACCGCGGACTCGTTTAAACCATAACCTTCCCTGTGGCGGTTAGGAGTTGATATTTGCGTATCTGCTCCAAGGCGTTTAAGAAAAAGGTGCAGCGCGCATCCGCCAGTTATGCCGTCGGCGTCATAATCGCAGAATATTATTATATTCTCACGCGCGCATACAGCCGCCTTTATACGTGCGGCCGCCTGCACTATATCGGGAAGCAGCAGCGGATCGCAAAACTGCTCGGGGCCGGGATACAAAAACCGTTTTGCCTTATCCGGAGTATCTATGCCCCGTGCGAAAAGCAGCTGCGCCGCCGGAGCGCAAAGCCCCGCAGCTTCGCCTACAGCCTCAGCCTGTTCCGGTTTTATAGCAATCCCCTGGCGCAGAGTCAAATTAAGCACTTTTCCTCCTTACATACTGCAAAAGAAAGCCTCTCCCCACCGGGAAAGGCTTTATAAAACAATTTTTATACTACGCCCTGTTTGCCGCTTTCTTCCGCTGCGGTTTTTTGCCGGTATCGCGGCTTTGCTTGTGCTCAAGCAGCTTAACCCATATGGGGCTGGCGATAAACAGCGACGAGTACGTGCCCGCAAGCAGACCCACAATAATCGGAAGAGCGAATTCTTTTATAGACGGCACGCCGAATATATAAATAGCTGCAACCATAATAATTGTCGTTATAGAGGTGTTTATCGTCCTTGACAGCGTCTCACGTATGCTCAAATCCGCAATATCTCTGCGAGACATGGCGGAGGCATATTTTTTGTTATTTTCTCTGATTCTGTCAAAAATAACTATTGTATCGTTTATGGAATAACCGACAATAGTAAGGCATGCCGCAATGTAAGAGCTGTTTATCTGTATCCGCAGTATGCATACAACGGCTGTCATTATCAAAACATCATGCAGCAGTGCCGCAACGGCTGCAATACCCGAAAACAGTTCAAACCGTATCCAGATATAAATAAGCATAAGCCCGGCGGCAACTATAACCGATAAAAACGCATTGGCTATAATATCCCTGGTTGTGGCTCCGCCGACGCTTTCTATATCTCCGCTCTCAGAACCCGGGTATTTTTCTTTTAGCTTATCCACTATGGATTCCCTTAAAGCCGCATCGTCAATATCCTGCTCCGTTTCCTGCATACGGATAACAGCCTTTGTGCCCTCGGAACGCACTATCTGCGCGGCAGCGGGATTTATGCCGTTAGCTTCCAGCGCCGCATTAACGTCAGCAATGTCGTATTCTTCATGCATGTCAATGGTGAGTATGCTGCCGCCTGTAAAGTCTATGCCAAGGTTTAAGCCGTTGTTAAATATACCGACTACAATAGCTATAATCACTATTCCAAGCATAAAAAGCGAAGTATATTTCGCCTTACCTATAAACCGCATGCTACTCACCTCCTTTCGCAGCCTGAGCCTGAGTTATACTGCGCCATGCGTAAAGCTTGGGATTCTTTATCTTAAGCGCTATCACCAGCTTCATTAAGGCGCGTGTGACAGTAAATGCAGAGAACATAGATGCTATTATGCTTATCATAAGAGTATATCCAAATCCTTTTACCGTACCGACTCCGAACCATGAAATAACCGCCGCCGCAATAAAAGTGGTTATGTTCGAATCGATTATTGTCCACAATGCTTTAGAAAAACCGGAATTTAGAGAAGAACGCAGCGTTTTACCGGCGGAGAGTTCTTCTTTGAACCTCTCAAAAATAATCACGTTGGCATCAACAGCCATGCCTATGCCCAGTATAAGGCCTGCTATGCCGGGCAGCGTAAGCTGTATTTTAAACGCCGCCAGTATAAGCAGTATCAAAAAGCCGTAAACAACCAGTGCTAAACACGCCAAGAAACCCGGAAGCCTGTAATAGCCTATCATAAAAAGAAACAGCACGCATAAGCCGACAAGCCCTGCCAAGAGGCTGCTGTAAAGAGCGTCTTCTCCGAGCGATGCGCTGATAGAGCGCTGTTCTATTTCTTTGAGCGTAAGCGGTATAGCGCCCGAGGCTATCTGCACCGCAAGGTCCTGCGCACTTTTCTGGGTGAAGCTGCCTTCTATATACGCCGAGCCTCCTGTTATAGCGCCTTTGCTTACAGTCGGGCTTGATATAGTTACGCCGTCAACTACTATATGTATAGGGGTTCCGGCTTTAAATGCCGCAGAAGTCATATTGGCAAAAATTGCGGCGCCCTCAGTATTGAATTTTAGACTGACAACATACTGTCCGGTTTCAGGAAGAGTGCCGGCCTGCGCGGATTCGACCATGTCTCCGGTTATGCCCGTGTTGCCCTGCGCGTCCTTAAATTCCAGCACCGCAGGTTTCCCCAGCATGGCAAATATCTGATTCGGTTCTTCCTCCTTTGACGGTATCTCTATACGTATCCTGTCGGAACCCTGACTTACAACGGTGGCCTCCGTCAAGTTTTTATCGTCAAGCCTGTCCCGCAGCACGCTCATCGTTGTGTTGAATCTGGCGTTAAATTCGTCGTCGGACAAATCTCCCCTGTCGGCCTGATATACGGCATATCCGCCTCCCGTCAAATCAAGCCCAAGGCTTATTTGCTCATGCCACGGCTTCATTCTTTGTATGCCTATTGTTACACCTGTAATGCCGAAATAGACGCAAACGCCGAAAAGCAACAGTAGGATAATCGTCATTACGTTGCCTTTTCTCATACCCCTCTTCTTATCCTTCCTTAGAAATTTAAAAAAACTTATTTCATTATATATGTGCCCCAGAAAATAGTCAATGTCGATATACCGCGCAGCCGCCGCAACCAGATTGCAAGTTTAATTGCTTGCTATATACTGCCAGTTACATTTCAATGTGCGGGATTGCTTCTTGTCTTAAGATGCTACCGCAATAATTATCAAAGCTCAATAAATACCGAATGCAATCAGTCAAAAAGGCTGAGCTGGCTGCGTTTAAGCAAACCGTTTAAGCAGCCTAGTTCCTCCATCGCAGAGATTACTGCACTTGATACGCCTGACCTTGCTTTCAAATCCTCCACTGAGACAAATGAACCTTGGGCGCGTGCACGCTCTATCCCTCTTGCAGCCGCTTCGCCGGTGCCGGACATAGAGGTAAACGGCAGCCTTATGCCGTCCTGCTCTATAGTGCATTTTACTGCGTCGGACAAATACAAATCGGGCGGAAGAAAGTCTATGCCGCGTTCTATCATTTCAAGCGCAACCTCGAATACGGTAAGCTGGGACTGCTCAAGTGCGCTTGCGTCTTTCCCCTTCGCTTCTATCTGTGCGATACGGGCACGCACAGTCTCTCCGGAATGCAGGTAAGATGCGTCAAGGCTGTCGGCACGCACGGAAAAGAATGTCGCATAAAAAGCGCGCGGATAATGCACTTTAAAATACGCTATGCGCAAAGCCATAATAACATAAGCCACGGCATGCGCCCGCGGGAACATATACGCTATCTTTTTGCACGATTCGGTAAACCATGCGGGCACACCTGCCGCAGCCATGCTTTTTTCCCACTCTTCTTTCAGCCCCTTGCCCTTGCGTACCGATTCCATAATATAAAATGCATCGGTCTCATCAATACCGCGCGATATAAGATAATTCATAATATCGTCGCGTGTGCATATAACTTCACGCAATGTTGCAGTACCGTTTTTTATCAAATCCTGAGCGTTATTCAGCCACACATCGGTCCCGTGCGATAGGCCACAGATGCGGATCAGCTCTCCTATGGTGGTGGGACGCGTTTCCATCAATATCTGTCGTACGAACTTTGTTCCGAATTCGGGTATACCGAGGCTGCCGACCTCACATCCGCCTATCTGTGCCGGCTCTAGCCCAAGCGCGTTCGTTGATGAGAACAGCGAGAGCGTATCTTTGTCGCACAGCGGCACCCCCTTAGGGTCGATTCCCGTTATGTCAAAAAGCATGCGCAGTGCAGTCGGATCGTCATGGCCCAGTATGTCAAGCTTTATAAGCCGATCGTGCAGCGAACCGAAATTAAAATGCGTGGTAACGCTGCCCGACTTTGGGTCGTTAGCGGGGTACTGCAGCGGAGTAAACTCGTGTACATCCCTGTCTTTGGGAAGTATGACCAGCCCGCCCGGGTGCTGGCCGGTAGTACGCTTAGTGCCGGATACCCCTTTTACCAGTCTCTCAACCTCGGCCTTGCTTGCATTTATGTTCTTCTCATCAATATACGCTTTTACGAATCCGTAAGCAGTCTGGGACTTTATGCTGCTTATAGTACCTGCACGGAAAACATAATCCTTCCCGAAAAAATCAAGTATAAAATTGTGTGCCTCCTGCTGGTACAGACCAGAGAAATTCAAATCTATGTCCGGTACTTTATCCGCGTTTATGCCCAGGAATACGGCAAAAGGTATGCCATAGCCGTCACGAATGTAGGCAGCGCCGCAGTCCGGGCAGTTTTTTTCCGGCAAATCCGGCCCACATGCATACACGGACGTATCTATATCAAATTCGCTGCGATGGCATACGGGGCAAACATAATGCGGCGGCAGAGGGTTCACTTCGGTTATTCCTGCCATTGTTGCCGCGAGCGAAGAACCCACCGAGCCGCGCGAGCCTACAAGATACCCGTTTTCCAGTGAGTGCTGCACAAGCTTTGATGCGATGTAGTAAAGCACTCCGTAGCCGTGTTTTACTATTGACGAGAGCTCAAACTCAAGGCGTTTTAGCACGGCATCCGGAAGCGGGTCGCCGTACACCGCCTGCGCCTGCAAAAAGGCTGCTTTTTCAAGTTTCTGCGCCGAGTCCTGTATTTCCGGCATGGCAGGCTCATCCGGCAGCAGTTTAATATTCTCTGTCTGCGCCGCTATATCGCGTGTGTTTTGCACCACTATCTCATAAGCCTTTTTTTCGCCTAAGTACGAGAATTCCGCAAGCATCTCTGTTGTTGTACGGAAGAAAAGCGGTGCCTGATTATCCGCATCGGCAAATTTTTGGCCGTGCATCAGTATTCTCCTGAAATATTCATGCTGCGGTTCAATAAAATGCGCATCGCAGGTGGCTGCAACAGGCTTGCCTATTTTTTCTCCCAAAGAAACAATGCGCCTTGTGATATCGCGCACGCCCTCTTTTGTGCGGAAACGGCCTTCGCGCACTAAAAAGTAGTTGTTCCCGTCCGGTTGCACTTCCAGATAATCATAAAAACGCGCTATATGCTTAAGCTCTCCGTCCGAAGCATACCGAAGTATCGCCGATATAAGCTCTCCCTTTTCGCACGCGGAGCCGACAATAAGCCCTTCCCTGTGTACGGCCAGCAGCGATTTAGGTACCCTCGGGCGGCGGTAAAAATGGTTTAAGTGCGATTCTGTTACCAGCTTATACAGGTTGTAAAGTCCCGTCTTGTTTTTGCATAGCAGTATCGTATGATAAACGGGCATAGTCTTCTCGTCCATCGTTTGTGAAAGCTTGGCTTTTTGCGCTTTCTCAAAGCACTTCATCATAAGCTTGGCAGTACATTCAGCGTCGTTAAGCGCCCGGTGATGCTTAAAGCTGATGCCGAAATCCGCCGCAAGCTTTCCTAAACTGTAAGACTTTTGTTCCGGAAACATACGTTTTATCAGCCAAAGAGTATCAAGGCACTCGTTTTCAAAGCTTATGCCGTTATCCTCGCCGTATTTTTCTATAAAACTTAAATCAAAAGAAGCATTATGGGCAGCCAAAGGCTTATCCCCCGCGAATTCTTTGAACATACGCAAAGCTTCGCCTGCCCCCGGCGCGGTTTTTACCATTTCATCGGTTATTCCGGTTAAATTGGTTATCTGCGAGCTTATTGGCATGCCTGGGTTTACAAATGTCGAAAACGTGTCTATTATTTCTCCCTGGTGCAGGCATACGGCGCCTATCTCAGTAATGGCGCAGCTGTTTGGATTAAGCCCTGTGGTCTCAATGTCGAAAACCACATACTCGTCCTCGAAAGACTCGCTGTACGGTTCTCCCGTATCGTCCAGCATATAGGCTTCCATTCCGTAGATAACTTTTATGCCGTGCTTTTTAGCTTCGTCGAAAGCCCGCGGAAAGGCCTGAACAACACCGTGGTCGGTTATCGCAACCGCGTCATGGCCGAACGATACCGCGCGCTTTACTACATCCGCCTCGTCAGCGCATGCATCGAGCGCGCTCATGTTGGTATGCATATGCAGCTCGACGCGTTTTACGGGCGCATCATCTGTCCTCAGCAGTGCCGGGGTTTGCTCTATGCTTTTTGCCGATATGCATATTTCTTTGGAGAAACTGTCGTAAGCGGCATTGCCCGCAACACGCACAGACTGCGCGTTCTTCAGCTTCTGCTTTATAATATCGCACTTTTCACGGCTGACAAACGCTTTACAGGTAACCGTCGATGTAAAGTCGGTAACCCCGAACACTACTATGGAACGCTCGCCGCGTGCAGATTTTTTTATATCAAAAGATTTGATATCGGTAATCTGACCGCAAACGATGCATAGTCCAGTAAGTTCATTGAGTTCTTTTATCGGCACAGCCTGTCCGTCAGTAATTCGCTTCCCATGTATTAGATTGTTTTGTTTCTGCTTCGCGGGCTTTATTTCTGTAGCCGGTATTGTTTGAGCCTTTGGCTTTGGCATGCTTTGTTTCTTTTGCCATTTGACTCGCACCGTTTTAGGCAGCATATCAGCTTCGCAGCGCCCCGTTAAAACTTTTGCCTCGCTCCCAATACACCGCGAAAGATAATCATCAAGATAATCTTTCAGCCCCAGCGCGGCAAATACCTCAGCTCCGATATCATCCGCAAAATCCAGATGTACGGTTTTTCCCTCAACGCGTATAAGGCACCGTTCCAAAAAAGGCGCCGCCGCCTCCTTCACAAAACAGCACAGCGAGCGGATATGTTCCGCCAACACAGTTTCATCCGCTGTTTTTATATCTTTATACTTGAAAATAATCCGCGTGTTATCTCCCGCAGTTTCTTTTACATATTTCTCTATCAAAAGGTAAGTCTCGGCAGGCAGCAGGCTGCTGCAAAAGTGCATTGACACACGGTCATTTTTTACATCGTGCTGCACTTTTTCAAGCTTTAAACAATAGCTGTCGTCAATGCCGGTGCTGTTTTTAAGCGCGTCAATATACTTACCTTTAACCACAGTCTCCTCCGATTAATTTAAAAATTTATGTCTATATAACGTGAAAATTCGTTTAATATTTCATCTTTCCCGTATGTGCCTATAAGCTCGCCCTTGGCGAAAAGCGCCGCCTTTTTACCGCCGCCAGCAATTCCTATATCTGCATGGCGCGCCTCGCCCGGGCCGTTTACAATGCAGCCCATAACAGCGGCTGTTAATGGTTTTGCTTTTTCATCGAGTATTTTTTTAACCTTTATACTTAAGCCCTCAACATCTATTTGCGTCCTGGCGCACGTAGGGCAGCTTATAACCTCGGGATAAAACGTACGCCTTCCTGCGCTCTGAAGAATCCGCTTTGCGGCATCAATCTCCGATACCGGGTCCCCGGTCACTGATACACGAATCGTATCGCCTATACCGTCTATAAGCAGCGCCCCGAGGCCTACCGCCGATTTTACAAGAGCGTCATAAAAAGTACCGGCTTCGGTTATGCCTATATGCAAAGGCGCATCATTAAGCTCACTAAATATTCGGCATGCCTTGACGCATACAGGAACAGACGACGCTTTTATGGATACAACCGTTTCAAAAAAGCCCATATCATATACTTTTGCAACCGCGTCAGCCGCGCTTTGCGCAAGCGCCTGCGCAGTGGGAGAGCCGTACTTGTCAAGCAGCCGGCGTTCAAGAGAACCCGAATTTACGCCAATACGCAGCGCCGCCCCGAAGCTTTTGGCACAGTCCACAACCGTTTTAAGCGCGCCTTCGCCTCTTAAGTTCCCGGGGTTTATCCGAACTTTATCCGCGCCATTTTTAAAAGCAAGCACTGCAAGATTTGCATCAAAATGCACGTCCGCTATAAGCGGTACGCGCATGTGTTTTTTGATTTCTTTAAATGCTGGCGCGCACGCTTCGTTGTAAAACGCGCACCGCACAGCCTCGCATCCGGCCTCACAAAGCCGCTCTATCTGTGCAAGCGTAGCCTTTATATCAACCGTGTCCGTGTTGGTCATCGATTGTATAAGCACACTGCTGCCGCCGCCTATTACAGCGTTGCCAACACGCACGCTTCGCGTCTTTACCTCCATATCACTAACCGCCGAAAAAATCATTATATGTTATTACGAAAAACAGTACAATCAGCAGCGCGAAGCCAATAATATGTATAATCCCTTCCACATTGCGCGGAACCGGTTTTTTAAATATTTTTTCTATGCCGATAAACACGAGCCTGCCGCCGTCCAGTGCCGGAAACGGCAGCAGATTAAATATCGCGATGCTGACGCTAATTGTTACTCCCAGCTGTAGCACCCACTCAACGCTGGCACGCAATGCTTTGGAAATCTCACCGATAGCAACAAATATTCCCGAAACGCCTTCGGTTGTTTTGCCGGACACAATCCCGAATAGTAAAATAAGCGTTTCTCTAATGAGCAGATACATCCATCTGAAAGACATCGTCACAGCCTCGAATAAACCTATCTCAACGTGCTGCCAATCTATCGAAATACCAGCTTTATAACCGGTAACACTTACAATGCTTTCATAATATTTGCTTTCATACTGATGATTATCGTAATACTGATATGGCACCTTAAAGCTAAGTTCCTCTCCGTCTCGCAGCACCGTTATATCCATCATCACGTTGTCCGCCGCGCGCTGCGCAGCATAGTATTCCATCGAATTGTCTGTTGTAACCCCGTTCATCGAAAGAATCACGTCGTCTGGCCGCAAGCCCGCCTCCTGCGCCGGAGCACCCCACACTTCCGCTATTTTCGGCACAAAATTACCGAAAGCCCAAAGCATAATAACCACAAGCAGCAGTGCAAACAATATATTGAATACCGAACCGGCTGCAATAGTTAAGGCTCGCCGCCCGACAGGTTGGTTGTTAAACGCACGCTTATCGTCTGTATCCGTATCTTCACCGTGAAATCTGTTGTACCCGCCCAGCAGTATCCACCTTACCGAATATGTAATATCTTTTTTTACCCATTGTTTTATTTTTGGCCCAAAGCCTATGCTGAATTCCGCTATAGGTATTCTGCATGCGCGTGCGACCAAGAAATGCCCGAGTTCGTGCACTATTATTATGATACCTATTATAATCAGCGCGCCTATGGTACTGATTATCGTCACTAATAAGTCCAAGCTGTATCTCCTTAACCTTTATTTAGAGCCTGATATAATTATATCATAAAACATGTGCCAAAATGCGCAGTTTAAAGGCTGTGGTAAACGTAGTTTTTCACTTCGGTGTCGGTATTGAATATTTCTATCAGCGTATTGCCTTTAAAATGCGCAAATTTCTCCATCGCATTGCGGACAAGCCTTTCGATATCCCCGAATGAAATCTTTTTTTCGAGGAACAGCTCGACAGCCGCCTCGTTGGCTGCGTTCATTATAAGAGGCATTGCTCCGCCTGCAGCCAGCGCGTCCTTGGCATGCTTTAAGCAAGGGAATTTATCGGCGTCCGGCATATCAAACGTAAGCTTGCCTATTTTTGCGAAATCAAGATACCCGACTGCGCTTTCATGCCTTTTAGGATAACCGAACGAGTATTGTATAGGCTGGCGCATATCTGTCGGGCCAAGCTGTGCTATTACCGCGCCGTCATCAAATTCCACCATAGAATGAATTATGCTCTGCCTGTGCACAACCACGTCTATTTTTTCAGGCGGCAAACCAAAAAGCCAGTGCGCTTCTATTATCTCAAGCCCTTTGTTCATGTATGTCGCGCAGTCCACGGTAATTTTTCTGCCCATGCGCCAATTGGGATGCCGCAGTGCCTGCTCTACCGTTGCTTTCTGAATGTCATTATTACTCCAGTCGAAAAACGGCCCTCCGGACGCGGTAAGTATAACCCTGCGCACACCGGCTGTATTGTTACCGTTTAAGCACTGATACAGTGCCGAAAGTTCGCTGTCAACAGGATAAATCTTGGCCTTTGACGCCATCAGTTTTTGCTTTACGATATGCCCGCCGCATACAAGGGATTCCTTGTTGGCCAGCGCCACGTTTATACCGCGGTCAAGGCACTCCAAAAGCGGGGGCAGCCCCGCTATGCCCACAACTGCTATAAGCACTATATCGGGGTCTCCGGCAGTGCAGGATTCCAGCAAAGCCTTAAGTCCAAACCCTGTGCGGATGCCGGCGTTGCGCTCAAACTCTATACTGCCGCCCGAGCCGGTAAGCCCCGCGTAGCACGCCCCGAATTTCTTTGCCAGACCGATTAATTCGTCACCGTTCGAGTGCGCCGTCAATGCGGTTACCGAGAATTTGTCGGGGAACCGCCCGATTATATCAAGCGCCTGCCGGCCGATAGAGCCTGTGGCGCCAAGTATTGCGATTTTCTTCATTTATCAGTTCCTTCGTTATGCCGATATGAGCAGGTAGAAAGCATAAACAACCGGGCTTATGAACAACACGCTGTCCAGCCTGTCCATTGCTCCTCCGTGTTCTCCCATAATATGTCCAAAGTCTTTTATGCACAGCCTGCGTTTTATATTTGATGCTGTAAGGTCGCCTATTTGCGATAATACGCTAAGCATAATACCGAGAGCAATATACCATAGCGGATAGATGTTTACGCCGAAGATGTTCTGCAGCAAAACCCCTGCCGCCGTCACAAACCCCGCACCGAAAATAAGGCCGCCTATAGCTCCCTCTACCGTCTTTTTCGGGCTTACCGCCGGCATAAGCTTATGTTTCCCGAAAAACCTCCCGGTTAAATATGCAAACGTATCTGTCACAACCGCCACTCCAAAAGCAATTATAAGCAAAAACCGCGATGTATCATGTGCAGGCGTTACCATAAAGGAAAACATGAATACAAAAAACAACCCCGGATAAAGCAGAGCAAACGCAGTAATTATGCCGTCCTTGATATTGCGTCCGGTAAGCATCGGTACGGTAAGCAGTGTCATTATAGCAAACACCAGCAGGAGCATTATCCCTGTAAAACCTCCGGCAAATGCATAAACAGGGTAAAGCAGCGCCGCGTAAGCATATCCGACGGCACTCAGCGGACGCGAAACGCTTGATAATGCCCGCATCATTTCATACGTACACAAAACAGCCACCGCCGCTACAACAATCTGGCCGTAAACACCGTGGATATAGATCACCGAAAGCAACAGAACAAGAGCCGGTATAGCATAAAGTATACGTTTTATCAATCAGTTCTCCCCCAAACCGCCGTACCGTCTTTCCCTGTCCGCATAGCATTCAAGCGCTTTTGCATACTGCAATTCGTCAAAATCCGGCCACAACGTATCTGTAAAATAAAACTCGGCATATGCCAGCTGATACAGCAAAAAGTTGCTGATACGCTGTTCACCGCTTGTGCGTATAAGCAAATCCGGGTCGGGCTGGCCTGCCGTTGATAAAAGCGATGATAAATACGATTCATCAATGTCCTTCTCGCAGCGGGCCTCGCTTACGGCTGTTTTCACCGCATTTACAAGTTCCTGGCGTGCGCCGTAATTTACCGCCATGTTAACGGTCAATCCCGTGTTGTCTTGCGTTGTTTTTACGGCACGAGAAATTTCGCGGACCACGCCTTCAGGCAGCGCGGATATATCCCCAAGTGTTTTTATGCATACATTTTTTTGATGCAGCTCTGCGAGTTCCTTCGTCAAGTATTCAACAAGCAGTTTCATCAATACGCCCACCTCATCGGCTGGGCGTTTCCAGTTTTCCGTAGAAAACGCGAACAATGTTAAATATCGTATGCCTATATCCGAACTCATTCGTATTATGGTCCTTACCCGTTCGACTCCTGCACGGTGCCCTGCCGAGCGCGGCAGCCCCTTAGCTTTTGCCCACCGTCCGTTGCCGTCCATGATAACTGCCACATGGCGGGGCAGACGCTTTTTGTTTAAAGGGCTGTATATATCCGTAGCCGGCTTTTTTTTGCCGAATATTATATCAGAAAAAATCCCCAAACGGCACTCCTGTCAGACCCGCGTCTTAAAATGTGATACTGTGATTTCCATGTTATTATTGCCTAAGCTGCGGACACGTATAACCCTTGTTGAATCTGCCCCGGCAACACCCCTTTTAGATACATAGGGTACAATGCTTACATTATATCCCGCATCGTTAAGCATTTTCTGCGCTTTTTCAGGCTGTAAGCCGATAACACATGGCATCATACAGACATTATTTCCGTTTCCTTATCTTTAACAATATCATCTATCGTTTTTGTAGCTTCATTAGTATTTTTCTGTACTTCATCCTCAAGAACACTAAAATCGTCTTCAGTAATTTCACTTGACTTTTTGCTCTTTTTAAATGCCTCGTTTGCGTCCCGGCGAATGGAGCGAATAGCGACCTTGGCTTCCTCGCCCTTTTTTCTTATTGTCTTGGCAAGCTCTATACGGCGCTCTTCGGTAAGCTCCGGCACTACCAGGCGTATCACTTTGCCGTCGTTGGCAGGATTAATACCGAGGTTCGATTTTTGTATAGCCTTTTCCGCCTCGGGAATAAGCTTGGGATCCCATAAAGAAATCACCAGCATGCGCGGCTCCGGAGCAGAAATGTTTCCCACTTGTCCTAAAGGCGTCGGCGTTCCATAGTAATCCACCATTATGCCGTCAAGCAGATGCGGGTTTGCTCTGCCCGCACGGATATGCGATAAATCCTTTTTGAAAACTGCTATCGTTTTTTCCATCTTGGTCTTCGCATTGTCAAGCGCTTCGTGTTCAACTCGCATTTTACAATACCTCCCCCGAATATTATTTAAGGCGCGGAATTAATCCGCGTACCGATACGTTCTCCCATCACAACACGCTTTATGCCGTCTTTTTGTTCGAGCCCAAAACACACTATTGGTATATTATTGTCCATACAAAGCGATATGGCCGTTGTATCCATTACGGAAAGTCCCTTGTTAATAACGTCGATATAACTTATAAATTCATACATTTTTGCTTTGTTGTTAACCTTTGGATCGCTGTCGTAAACGCCGTCAACGTTTTTGGCAAGCAGTATAAGTTCGGCTTCCATCTCAGCCGCGCGCAAAGCCGCAGCTGTATCGGTAGAAAAATACGGGTTTCCTGAACCGCAGGCGAATATTACAACACGCCCTTTTTCCAGATGACGCATGGCTCTGCGCCGAATGTACGGCTCGGCTATCTGGCGCATTTCGATAGCAGTCAATACGCGCGTCTGCATTCCCTTGCTCTCCAGCGCGTCCTGCATTGCCAGCGCGTTGATTACCGTAGCAAGCATGCCCATATAGTCCGCCGTTGTTCTGTCCATGCCCACTCCGCTGCGTCCGCGCCATATGTTGCCGCCGCCTACTATTATTCCTATCTGTACTCCGAGTTTGGCTACTTCAATAAGCTGGTCTGCAACAGCACCGATAACATTAAAGTCAAAACCGGTGTTGTTTCTGCCCGCAAGGGCTTCGCCGCTTATTTTAAGAATAATCCGCTTGTATTTGGGCATTGTCTTACACCTTTCTCCCAAACGGGCTTATCATCAGACAATAAATTGTTCCGTCAAATACTGTTAAAAAGGGAGAGCTGTTTTTGCGGCTCTCCCTTGCAGCTCTTATTACTGATTCGTCTGTTTTAGTACTTCCTCGGCGAAATCGTCTTTTCTTTTTTCGAGCCCTTCACCCATCTCAAAGCGTGCAAACCGCCTTATCGAAAGATTTTCTTTAAACTCCGCGCTTTTTTCCGCAATCAATTTTTTAACTGTCTTATCCTGATCCTTTACAAAAAGCTGCTCAAGCAGGCATATTTCTTTAAAATATTTCTGTATACGCCCTTGCACCATTTTTACCGCTATGTTTTCGGGTTTACCTTCTGCAACCGCCTGTGCCCGCAGTATTTCCTTCTCGTTTTCCACCAAATCGGAAGGTACCTGTGTTTGGTCGATATATCCCGGATTTGCAGCCGCAATCTGCATTGCAATGTCGCGTACAAAAGTCTTAAACTCTGCGGATTTGGCAACGGCAGATGTCTCGCACCCGGCTTCAACCAGCACGCCTATCTTGCCGCCTAAATGTATATAGCTTTCTATAAGACCTTCCTTGCCTGCTTCTATCTTAAAAAGCCTAAACCTTCTGACAGATACTTTTTCGCCTATCTCGGCTATTTTCTCTTTTACAGCATCGCTTACCGTTGCTTCTCCCATGGACATAGCCAGCAGAGCGTCAACATCTTTCGGCTCCGAATCTATAATTTTTTCCGCTACCTGCTTTACGAAGCTTGAAAACGCCGGCGTTTTTGCGACAAAATCCGTCTCACAGTTTATCTCCACAATAACGCCTGCCCTGCCTTCATCCGCAAGAGCACTGTTTACAACGCCTTCCGCCGCGATGCGCTCTGCTTTTTTCGCAGCCGAAGCAAGGCCCTTCTCCCGCAGAACCTTAATGGCCTCATCAAAATCGCCGTTGGTTTCCGTTAAAGCCTTCTTGCAGTCCATCATACCAGCGCCCGTTTTTTCCCTGAGCGCTTTTACATCGCTTGCCTGTATCATTGAATTCTCCTTGTTTTATTCTTGTTCTTCTTTCTCATCTATATCGCTGTCCATTTTCTCATCATAATTAGGTGCTTCTTCATCGTCCCCGTCCAAAACAGCCGCCTTGTCCGGAACGTCGGTGAGCTGTTCGCCCTGCTTGGCTTCAATACATGCATCCGCCATTTTAGATGCCAGCAGCTTAACGGCGCGTATGGCATCGTCGTTGCCCGGTATAGCATAATCTATCTCGTCCGGGTCGCAGTTTGTGTCCACTATGCCTACAAGCGGTATTCCCAGAGTTTTTGCTTCCGCTATTGCTATGCGCTCCTTACGCGGGTCAACTATAAACATTACGCCCGGAAGCTCTTTCATATCGCGTATACCGCCAAGGTTCTTTTGCAATTTTTCATGCTCATGGCGCAGCTTTATAACTTCTTTTTTGGGCAGCATGTCGAATTCGCCGTTTTCTTCCATGCGTTCAATCTTCTCAAGCCTTCTTATTCTGCTGCGTATTGTTTTAAAATTGGTAAGCATGCCCCCCAGCCAACGCTGACTTACATAAAACATGCCGCAGCGCTGGGCTTCCTGCTCGATAGATTCCTGCGCCTGTTTCTTTGTTCCTACAAAAAGCACCGTCTTGCCTTCCATAACCGAATCGCGCACAAAAAAATACGCCTGCTCTACCATCTTTACTGTCTTTTGCAAATCGATGATATAGATACCGTTGCGTTCTGTGAAGATGTATTTTTTCATCTTGGGGTTCCAGCGGCGTGTTTGGTGCCCGAAGTGAACACCCGCTTCTAAAAGCTGTTTCATTGAAATTACTGACATATTTCCTCCTCGTTTTTCCTCCCACCGCATCGTCTTTTTACAAAACCCAAAGGGCACGGATGTAAAAATCCGCAGTGGTGTGACATTCTTTTGGAATTATAGCACAGCGTTTTTTTTAAATCAACCGATTTATTTTCATAAAAATGAGAAACGGAAGTAATTCCGGACTAGATTTCCAGCCGCCTTGACGGATATTGTGTCCTAAGCTATTTTGCGTTTTCCCTCTCGGCCTCGGTTTTGCGCCTTCGCAGAGAAAAAACCTCTTCGAATACAACGAGCAGGCTGCCAACAATCAGCACTGCGTAATATGTTATAAACCTCCATATGAGCATCGCGATAGGAACCGCCCTGCCGAACATATTCCCGAAAAACAGCAGAAAGCCGCCCTCTGCCGCTCCGGCAGTACCCGGCGTCGGGAAAAACGATACCGCAAGAAAAAACAGCGCCTGCATAATTAATACGTCAATCAGACCATAGTATGTATTGCCGAACGCCAGATATATAAAATACGGTATTATAAATAAGAAACCCAAGTTTACAACAGAAATAATAAACGACCCGATTGCACGCAGCTTATACCGTGAAATATATGAAGCGGCTGTATGATAGTCATCAATAGACTTAGTAAAGTTCTCAATAGCTTTTTCCTTATCCTTTACAAAGCGAAGGCGATAAAACAACCGTATCAGCGCCGCACCAAATCTTAATACTATCCTTTTGTTGATAATCGTCAATATAATAAAGAACACGGCTACAAGATTTATCACAAAACCCAGCATAGCCAGCCAGAAAACTTCATTATAATTAGAATAATAATAGCTTCCCCGCACCGCCATCGCGGCTAAGAATATAGCGCATAACGACAATTCGTATATAACAAACTTTATGCACACTATGCACGTAGCAGCACCGACAGGCATTTTGTTTCGGCGCATATAAACCACCTGAACAGGCTGTCCTCCTGTTGCAAACGGCGTTAGCGCCCCATAGTACAATCCTATTATCCCTATTTTAACCGACTGCAAAAAAGGCTCGCGTTTGTACATATAAGATGTGATATCATGCAGCAAAAGCGCATCCGTCAGCCAAAAAAGCAGCAGTGCGCCGATACACGCAACCAGCCACCAAACCGAGAAACTCGCAATAGCTTTAAAAACTTCTTCTACTTCGGGGCTGAAAATTGTTATTAAAACGATAACAATGACAGTAATTATTATATATATAATGCTAAAACGGTATAACCGCTTTTTCTTTTTCATTTCCCCTCCGAATAAAACAATGTCAGCATAATAACAGATAAATATATATTAATCAAGCAACAGCTTTAAGCCCATACTCTTGATTACTTTTGCTGACAATAAAATTTAAGGTATTAACTTATACCCGCAATTACCATATTACCTTCACGCCTGACGGGTTTTACTGCCGTTATTGCGGCTTACAAGGTAAGCGTACCTCTCAAACACTTTCTCAACCGCAGCCTCCCAGCTCTGATAAATCGTTTGCCTAGCAGTATCTCCGACTGCCCGTGCATGCTCCGGGTCTTCTATTATGTGTTTTACAACCATAAAAAGCGCTTCCGCATTGTTGTCAATCAAAAAACCGTTCTCTTCGGTTATACCCTGCGACGTTGTCGTGGATTTAGCGAAAACGGTGGGGCATCCGCATGCTGCAGCTTCGCGCGGAACAAGAGACGACATATCGTAAAGCGAAGGAAAGAGCAGCGCGCTGCTCCGCAGGTAAATTTTTGACAGTATATCTCTGTCCTGTATAAGGCCGGCAAACGATATGCAGTCCTCAAGAGCATACTTTTTCACCAGTTTCTCCATATCCGGGCGCTTTGGACCGTGGCCGACAAACAGCATATGAAATTTTTTTCCGTTATCCTTAAGAAGTTTAAGCGCTTCTATTACCATCCGGGGATTTTTCTGCCATATATGCTGGCCTACAAAAACGAACAACGGCACACCTGCCGTCAATCCGAACATGTCATTTACAAAACAATCGTTTTCTTCTGATTTATATTGCTTTTCGATATCACAGGCATTCTCCATTATTTGAACGTCGCCCGTATAGCCGTATTCGCGCAATGTAATAACAGACAACTCATTTACTGCCCATACCTCGTCAGCAGATTCGTAAAATGCCACGATCTTTGCAATAATGCTCTCTACCAGTTTTTCGGATTTGAGCGCGTCCATAAAATCATCTCTATATTTTGAATGGAATGTTGCCACCATCGGAATATCCAGTCTGCGCGCAATACTCCGTGCTGCAACGCCGGTCCCAAAAGGCGAGTGCGCATGCACGATGTCAAACGGTATCTTTTTTAACGCCATCCAGAACGATGTTGACATCTGTGGAACTCCTACACGGTATTCTTTCCTGATAGGTACTTTGATAGAAGAAAAACGGTGTACATTAAAATCGAACATATCATCATCAGCCTGCGGATGTTTCGGCGTTATTACACAGCATGAGCCGTGCTTTTTATTAAGCCAGTAGGCATAGTTTTTAACAACGTTCGCAACGCCGTCTATAATCGGCGGGAAAGACTCGTTAAATTGCCCTATTGTCAGCTTCATTTATAAATACTCCACAATTAATACTCGCAAAAACAATATTCTTTACATGGTTCATCCATTCATTATAGCAAAAAAGCAAAATAATTCAATCGCATTTTATGCCACCCCGTTTTGTTGTATCACACTTGCTCGTCAACGCAGCTTAAGCCTTTCATTAGCTATTTCAATAACATCGGCTATAAAATCACCTATAACCGGGAGATTGTTCACGAATGACTGCTGAAGAATATAAAGCACCAATGCGCCCAGCAGCGTAAAACCAACAGCAATCCCAAATCCGCGGGCAAGACCTCCTAAAAAATTTATGCGTATCATGCGTTTTGTATTATTAAGATGCATCAGATACTCGCTAAGTTTTAGCTTCTCAAGCATCAGTGCCAGTTCATTGAGCCTCTTGTTTAAGCCGCACTGTGTCCTTCTTGTACGCATTATCCTTACCCCTTTTATGTTTTAGTTTGGATAATGTACTCAATTTCATGCACATTTAAACAACAGCATCTTCCAAATAAAAAAAGGCGGAAAAATCCGCCGTTAATAAAATTTTTTCCTATTCCAATACTTCGTCAATTAAAGATTTTAACTCTTCTTGTTCTTTTTGATCTTTTATAGTTGGCTCAGGTTTTTCAGCGTCGTACAGCCACGAATAATCACCGTACGCTTCGCTGTCGGATGATTTTAAAACTGTATCCGTTCCTTCATATTCGTCTGTAAAACTGCCTTTTTCTATCTCGGTTAAAGCTTTATTTATCTCGTTCAGTTCCATAAAACCTTTTTCGCTTTGTTCCGAATCTTGAGATTGTTCCTGTTTTTCGCTGTCCGGTTCGTTTTCAAGTTCTTCTTTGGAACCCGTTTCCTTAATATCTGATACTTCCGGGGCAAATTCAGTATCATCCGCATTTGTATTGATATTTTCTTCCTGCGTTTCGGCTTGCGAAACCGAAACATCGATTCCGTTCAGGCTTTTAGCAATATCCTTATCAATGCGTTCAAGAGCATCCGTGTTTATTCCACCTAAGGGGTCGGTTTCCCCGCCGAAATAGCTGCGGTAAGTCTCTTCAAAATACGCCGCCTGTGCGTTAATCATATTCGCAAAACTGGCCGCAAACCCTTGGGCGCACGCGCGAAGCTCCTCGAGCCTGCTTTGGGACTCCGCAAGCTCCTTTGTCGTTTTTTCTGCCCTCTCTCTTGATGTGCTCTCCGCACTGCTTATTATAAGCTCTGCCTTGTGCGTTGCCTCGCTTATTATACGTTCCGCTGTTTTCTGAGCAGAAATCAGCGTCTTCATTATTGTTTCTTCGCTGTGTTTTATTTTATTGACCTGTTCTACGGCCGCGCTGATTTCTTCTTTAAGCGATGCATTCTCTTCCAAAAGCGCTTTTAACTCATCGATAATCTGGTCTAAAAACTTATCTACCTCATCCTCGTCATAGCCTTTAAAAGACCTCTTAAAGGTCTTTTCCAAAATGTCTTTAACAGTTAAAGGCATGCCCGCTTCCCCTTTCAAAATAATTACTAAGCATTGATATTTTATCTTAATCAATGCCATACTATACGAGGCATGCCGCAGAGAATCCTGCGGCATGCACTTTAACATATAATATTAGTCAAACCTGCGGAAACCCTCACGGCTTCCCCGTTCGTCCACGTTTTGCATAACATCAACGTTAGACGGTGCGACTACGAATATATTTCGCGCCACTTTTTTAAGGTCGCCACCGAGCGAATATACAGCGCCGCCGATAAAGTCTATTATCCTTTGCGCCAATTCTCTGTCAAGCTCATCCAAGTTCATGATAACCGGTTTTCTGGCCTTAAGATTGTCTATTATTGATTCTGCCTCTTCATAACTGCACGGCTGATATACAAGCATCCGCATTTTTGCAGCCGAATTGGGCATACCGATTACCTTTGCCTGTTTACGCCTTGAACGCGAATCCTCCTGTATTTCTTCTTCCTGATCGTAGAAGCCCTCATCTTCATCCATCATCTCTTCATCCTCATACTCTTCCTCTTCAAGGCCTACCGCATCAAGAATACGGTTAAAAAAACCTCTCGCCATAATATTGTAACCCCCTGAAATTTTTAATTTGACCTCGCTCCAAACACGGCCGTTCCGATCCTGACCATATTTGAGCCTTCTTCTATAGCAGCCTCAAAATCATCCGACATACCCATAGACAAATAAGTAAAATGAGGATAGGCCTGCCTGAACCTTTCGTAGAGCTTACGCATCTTTATAAAATACGGTCTGTTGTCATCCGCATTAAGCGCTAACGGCGGTATTGCCATAAGCCCTTTTATACGAATCCTCCTCATAACAGACAGCTCTTCCAGAAAAGACTCAAGATTCTCCTCATATATGCCTGATTTTGTCGGTTCCTTGCTGATATTAAGCTGCACAAGCGCAGAGAGCTCCGTGCCATTTTTTTCGCACTGTTTTTCAATCTCCTGCGCGAGAGAAAGCCTGTCCAGCGATTGCAGTAAGCATATTCCGTTAATAATATACTTAACCTTATTACGCTGCAACGGTCCGATGATGTGCCAGTTTATATTCTCTAAAACCTCACGTTTTTTTAGATATTCCTGAACACGATTTTCCCCGAAATCCAGTATGCCGGCCTCTACAGCCTGTCCAACGGCATCGGCGCCCACCGTTTTGCTGACCGCAACAAGCGTAATATCGCTTCTTTTTCTTCCCGTTTTTTTTGCTCTGGCATCAATCCTTTCGTTTATAATACTTATGTTTCTTATTATATCGGTCATTTGCTTGTCCGCCTTAACATTAAACGCGTTATCTGTAAACAAGCTGACCAAGATTTAATGCAGGGCTGCCCTCGTAATTCTTTACAAGCACATATTCTCCGTCATCCGCTACAACAAGCACTGGTACATATTCACCATCCAGCGTTTCTACATAATCAGCACGTTCTATTGTTATGATACAGCTTTTGGGTATCCGCAACGATTCCTGCACGCCGTAAAGCCTTGCCGACACGCGTCTTTCGCCTAAAAGCGGCCCAATATTATCCTGTATCATTATAGTATACACAAATCCGTCATTATTATCAAGCCCTGTTGCATCATAAACAATGCCATTATACCGCAAATCCAGGTAATTATCGAAAACAATAGAGAACTTATTGCCCTTGTACATCTCAGGTATCCTTTTATCTGACAATAGCACCACATACCACTCGTTTTCGTCCACCAAACGATACAGCGGAGCATAAGCCTGGTTTTCCTGTGAGGTGCGTATCGTCTTGCCCGCCGATACCTCTTCAAGGGCAGCGCGTGTAAAGCTTCCTATGTTTTTCTTTGCCATCAGCGATTCACAGCCGTCAAAGTAGAAACTTACTACACCGCTTTCTTCCGAAATCAGCAGCCTGCGCCATTTTGAGAACAGATTAACAAGTTCTTCTTCTTGCATGTACAGGCTGTTTAGGTGTTCATCCGGCACAGTCACGCTTTTAAGATACTCCATACGTTCGCCTAGCAGCCCCTCCATCTGCCGCTCAAGGTTAAGCATCACAAAATGGTTTTCTTCAAAAATTGCCTGCTGTATTTCGCGAGCCTTAGCATCTATCCTGCCGTTAATCTCGTTTAGTTTTTCGTCAATTATTCCTTCGCGCCGCACTTCAGTCTGGTACTTTAGAATACTCTTTTGAAGCTCCACCAGTTTTGACAGGGAGTCATCGTTGTAACCCAACTCATATACTTCTACAATTGCCTCTCCCGCGTCAACTATTTGAGCTTCCTGCGCAATGTATTTTGTCTTGCCGTAGCTTTTTGCCTCATAGACAACTTCATCGCGAACTATAAGCATTTCAAACCTTGCATCAAACTCTGCGGATGCCCATTCTACCGCAGCCGTCGGACGGCTATGCAGAAGCATTGCCACCAGAACGCCGAAGGCGCTTATTACCGCAAGCAAAATCATAAAAAACTTGAATCTTGGCCTGCGCCTTATTGCCATAACAATCCCTTCCCAAGATGCATATATAACTATTCTCTGTAAGCTTAGCAAAACCCTTTGACAAGGAAAATAAAAAAACCGCGAATCTGCGCGGGACAGCTTAAGAAATATGTCAAAGAGCTATCTTGACCTCAACGCTGTTTCCGCTTCTGTTATATCTTATTTCCTCACAAAGAGCACGCACAAGCATAAGCCCCCGTCCGCGCTCACGGTACAAAACCTCTTCCGGCTTTTTTGCAACATCTTCGTGCACAAAACCATTGCCGCTGTCCGTAACGCCTATACGCAGCTGCCCTCCCTCTACTCCCGCCTTAAAAATTACGGGTGACTGCACAGAGGGCTTGGCATGCTCAAAACTGTTTACTAAAAGTTCGTTTATAACGAGCGTTATATCATATCTTCTCTCTTCACTAAGAGACGCGTGTTTTTCAATACCAACAAGAACGCGCTCCGCAACTTTTTTTATATCATCTATAGATGTCAGCACATATCGGCTTGAATAGCTCATTCACAGGCACCAAAAGCACAAAGACTTGTACCCGGCACTCCGCTCCGTGTACCGTGCTCCAACATCTATATACCCTTATGTAAGCTTATCTAAACTCATTTCTCATAGAAATTTCGAAACTTAGAAAGTATCTTGCGTTCAATTCGGGACACATACATTTGAGATACGCCGAGCGATGCAGCCACTTCGCGCTGGCTTTTATCACCGACATACCGCTCTCGTATAACCTGCTTTTCCACATCGTTCAAATGCTCAAAACAGTATGAAAGAAAATCCCTGTCCTCTATTTTTTCATAAGCGTTGTCGGTGCACCCAATAAGCTTGATAAACTTCGCATCTTCATTTATCGCTACATAGCTGTCAAGCGATGCGGCGTAACCGGCCGTCTGCGCTTCCATGAGTTCCAATACGCGTTCAACGGAAAACCCAAGATACTCCGCTACCTGTTCGGGAGTTGCGTTGTATCCCTGGCGTGCAGCTATGGTCCCCTTTGCGTCCTCAAGCTTTCGTATCATTTCGCTCTCACGGCGTGATATGCGTATCATACGGGTCTTGTCACGAAAATAATTTTTTATCTCTCCGACAAGAGTGGGCGTTGCAAAACTGGCAAACTTAACACCGCGCGTACATTCAAAACGTTCCAGCGCTTTAACGAGAGCAAGTGATGCAACCTGAAATAAATCGTCGTATTCCACGCCTCTTCCCACAAACTTTTTGGCAACAATTTCGGCAATATACAGAAATTTTTCGAGAATATGATTTCTAAGATCCTCGTCCCTGCTTTGCTCGTATTGTACAAACAGTTCCTGTTCTTTCAGGTCGTCGAACCGCTCACACATAGCCTTCCCCAAATACCAAAAACATAAAATCCCTTCTGCTCTTATATTCCTCTAAAAAAATTATTGCAGCAGACTCTTTTTCATCTTGACGGAATTAATAACGCTGCCTTCATATACGAAATCGCACTTGTCTACCAGCGCGTCCAAAAGATACTGGCTCAAATCACCGTTGTCATCCCCGTGCGCAGTAAATACCGCCTTCCCCCCAGTCGAGGAAAACTCCAGACAAAGGCCGTTTTGAACTGTTATGCAAAGCTCTAACGATTCGGGGTCTGCCGCCAGCAACATTATGCACGCTTCCGCACTTGCCACTTTTAAGTCTTCGATATCTTCTATATCAAAACCGGCACGCTCGGCCACAGCGGAGACCGTCAGCCGAACAGCAAGTATATAATCTGGCTTGGCAGGAACACTCAGACGTATAATATCGCCGTTCACTTATCGTTCACCTCTATTGAAAAAATTCTGTCCAGCCCCGTTAGGGTAAAAATCTTGGCAATGTACGGTTTTATATTTATAATGCTTATCTGCTTTTCAGCTTCTTTTACCTTTTTTAAAGCGCTGACCAATACTCCCAGCCCTGTTGAATCAATGTACTTTAAGCTTGAGCAGTCAAGAACAATATCGGCTTTTTTCTCGTCTATCAGAGCATGAAGTTCGCTTTTTAAGCTTTCTGCATTATAAATATCCACCTCACCGTACAAATGCACCTCCCACCTGGCCTGTCCTTCATCAAAATTGGCATCCAAGAGCATATTTCACCCTCCCCGTTATATTTGCTTATTACACCACTGCCTGCTAATATCTACGCTTTGCTGTCAAGCCAGCTTAAGATATCATCGTATACCGCCTGCTTTTGTTTTTCGTTTAATATTTCATGGCGCATGCCTTCGTAGATAATAAACTTTATATCTTCAACCCCGGCTTTGCGATATGCCGCTACGTCCTTTTTGACTGCGCTTAATCCGCTTCCGCCCATGCTGTCAAATTCGCCGGAGGCTATCAGCAAGGGTACGCTTTTTGGGAATCCGTCAATGGTTTTTTTAGCGGCTGCGGCGCGCGTGCCGCCCAGCAGTTCAAATACAAATTCCGCTGTCGAAGTGTTTCCGCAGTATTCATCGTCTGCATAAGCCTTTATCACGGCTTCGTCCGTACATATAAACTCGCAGCCGTATTCTCCTTTGAACGGCTTGTTTAAAGTGCCGAATACAAGACTATGCAAAAAAGGCGATACGTGCCGTCGCCCGTAAAACGCCATAACATACCTCGCCAGCAACCTCACCACTGCAATCAGCGGTGTGCTCACCCTTCCCGTTCCTGTAAGTATCACTCCGGAAAGCCCTTCTCGATACCGCGCGGCACACACGCGGCAAAGCAGCGAACCCATACTATGCCCCAGCAGAAATACCGGTTTACCGGGGTTTTCCCCGCGTATTAACTCTGATATTTTATGTATATCGTCAACAACAAGAGAAAATCCACCGCTGCTGTCAGAAAAATAACCCGCGTTTTCAGGCTTGCCGACCGTTGCCCCGTGGCCCCGGTGGTCTGCGGCATACACGGTATAACCGCTTTTTGCAAGCACTTGCGCAAAATCGTGATAACGCATAGCATGCTCTGCCGCGCCGTGCACAATCTGCAATGCAGCCTTTGGATTATCTGATTCCCATTTATATACCTGCAGTACAGTACCGCCTGCCGTACTTAAACAGAACTTAATCGGGTTCATAAGATTGCTCCCCTGCAAGTCATAATATCATTGTTCATATTTTTTGTAAATAGTATAGGTAACGTGGTATAATAATGTAGAAATATTGGAAACAGAGGCGTTCATATGCACAGCTTTATCGAGGAAATCTGCGATAGCCCCGTTATTGCGGCGGTACAAAACCGTGAATCGCTCGAAGATGCGCTGGGGCTTGGTATGTCCGCCGTTATACTTCTTGGCACGGATATATTTTCAGCCAAAGCATGCGTGGATATAGCTAAATCCGCAGGCTGCCGTATATTTTTGCATATGGATTTGATTGACGGGCTTGCGTCCAGTTCACGGGCTCTCGATTATGTGTATTCCAGTATGGAGCCGAGCGGAATAATCAGTACACACACCTCTCTGATAAAGTATGCACGCGAGCAGGGAATGTTCTGCATACAGCGCTTCTTTATGGTGGACAGCGCATCGTTCGACAATGCGGTACGCACCGCCTCGCGCATAAAACCGTCAATGGTGGAGCTTATGCCCGGCATAATACCGAGCGTGATACAGCGTTTTGTGCAGGCGGTTAATATACCTGTTATCGCAGGAGGACTTATAACCCAGCGTCAGGAAGCAGTAGCCGCGCTTGCGGCAGGCGCCGTAGGCATATCCACAGGCTGCCGCGACCTCTGGCACGAATAACAGGCTGTATCATACTTCCTCCTGCTCCGCTGCAGCAACAGCCAAAGCAATTTCCAGCCTTTTTTTCTGCATGGCGCAGCCTATTTTATAGGGTTGAAATATATCTTTGTTTATATTAAGATTCGCCGCGGCGCATCCTCCGCTGCAGTAATATTTTGCCCAGCACACAGAGCACTCGGGTATATTTATTATATTGCACTGCTCAAACTGTCTTGCAATTTTTTCATCAAGGTCTTCTTTAAACACGCTGCCCATTCTATATTCGGGGCGCGACACAAACTGGTGGCACGGGTATATATCCCCCGCGGGAGATACCGCCACATATTCTGTGCCCGCGCCGCAGCCGCGTATGCGCTTTAGCCTGCACGGTCCCGCGTTTAAATCCACCATGAAATGAAAAAACGTAAAACCTGTGCCGTTTTTCCTGCGCCGCACATATTCCGCGGCAAGCTTTTCGTATTCATCGAAAACCGCGGGCAGATGCTCCTCTTTTATAGCGTTCGCACCGGTGGTAACAACCGGCTCTATAGAAACGCCCGAGTATCCCAAATCGGCAACGTGCAGCACATCTTGCGAAAAATCCAGATTATCGGCCGTAAACGTGCCGCGCACATAATACTCTCCCTGTCTTTTCCCCAGCAGTTTTTTTGTGTTTCTGGCTACCCTTTCGTAGCTTCCTGCCCCGCCGGCCGTTTTGCGCACAGCGTCATGCACATGCGGTCGCCCGTCTATGCTGACAACCACATTGTCCATCTCGCGGTTTAGATAATCTGCCATATCGTCCGTTATATTGTACGCGTTGGTCGTAACAGTAAAACGAAAGTGCTTGCCGGACTGTTTTTCTATGCCGCGCGCATAGCTTACCGTTTCTTTAAGCACGTTAAAATTAAGCAGCGGTTCGCCTCCGAAAAAATCTATCTCTATGTTGCGCCGCGTGCCCGAAACCCCAGTTACGAAGTCTATGGCTGCCTTTGCCGTTTTTTCGCTCATCAACTCGCGCTTTCCCGCAAAAGCGCCGCCCTTGGCAAAACAATACGCGCAGCGCAGGTTGCAGTCGTGCGCCAGATGCAAACACATGGCCTTTACAACATTTTCCGGCACCTTTGTATCCTCGTCCGGCTCGGAGAACAGCAGCCCTTCCTGTTTTAACACGCGCAATTCGTCCATTATCTCTCCGCCGCCGCTTAAAGCCGCGTTAATATCGCCGCCTTGCGCCAAAAACCGTTCAAGCTCTTCCAAAACTTTATAGCTCTCCTCGTCCGGCATATGTATGCTGCCCGATTCCACGTCGAGAACGTACCGGCCGCTGCCGTATGTAAATACATGAATCAACTTAAATCCTCTTTCAAAAACAAAAAAGCGGACTTTTTTAAGCCGCTTTTAAAAACGTGGTAGCCGCACGTCCTAACGGTATTTTTTATCGCAGCGCTGGTTGGCAAGCGTACACGAGGTTTTACATGCCGACTGGCACGAAGTCTGGCACTCGCCGCAGCCCGTCTTTTCCTTTTTCTCCTTTAAGCTTCCCTTTACAACAGTTTTTATATGCTTCATCAGTAACCCTCCAATGCGAACAACAGCCGCTTTTTCACGTCACCGATTATATAATAAACGGCAGTATGAATGCAACCTTATTATTTTGACCTTTTAAAAGGCAGCGAGCGTTTCTTGGATGTTTTGGGCGCCCTTCGCCCCGCTTTTGTGAAATTAGCTATTATAATCGCGAACACCATGCCTATAAGCATACCCATAAGCATATCCGAAAACAGCAGAGCGATGTTTCCGAAAATACCTTCTATAAGAGAAAACACAAGGTAGCTTAACAATATAAACATCATGCCCGCAAGACCGCCGGTTATCCACTGCTTTTCGGCAAGCCCTTTTATGGCAAAATACGAAGCCGCCATTATTCCGGCTATTTTTATTATCTGGTTTACCGGCGCTATAACGCTGTCTGCAAGGCCTGTTTCCTTGATTATAAGCGCAAACAGCAGTATTGCCGCCACAGTGAACACCATTGATACCAGAGTGCCTTTAAGAGCGTTTTTTAAAAACTTGCCCACCGGCGTTTTTTTTGCGCCTTTTTCCGCCACATTCGCATTCATACACACATCTCCCTTCACTCATGTATATAGATATGAGGAGACTTGCGCGATTATGACGGCGTATGAACAGCTGATAATCCCCTTAAATCCAAAAATGCCGCTCCAAGCGGCATTATTACGTGGGATTCCTAAGGGCTGTGCCCTTAGGCGGGGTTGCAGGGGCAGCGCCCCTGCGGCCTTATACTATCCGATCAGCCTTCCGACTTATCGCGAAGCCCGAGTACCTCCTCGCCCCAGTCGCGCAGCTTATACTTTTGTATCTTGCCGCTCGCCGTAATAGGGAACGACTCTACAAACTTAATATACCGCGGCGCCTTGTGCTTAGAAAGCCCGCCGCGCACAAACTCTGCAAGCTCTTCTTCGGTGACAAACATTCCCGGCTTTTTGACAACGCAGGCGAGCGCCTCCTCGCCGTACTTTTCGTCCGGCACACCCACCACCTGCACATCGCTTACAGCCGGATGCGTATACAAAAACTCCTCTATCTCCCTCGGATATATGTTCTCGCCTCCGCGAATTATCATATCCTTAAGCCTGCCGGTTATCCTGTAATACCCATGCTCATCGCGCACGCCCAAATCACCCGTATGCAGCCACCCCTGCGAATCTATAACCTGCGCCGTAGCCTCCGGCATCTTGTAATACCCCTTCATTATGTGATACCCGCGCGTTACAATCTCCCCCACTGTATTGGGCGGCACATCTTTGCCGGTTTCGGGATCTATCACCTTTGCCTCTACGTTAGGATACGCACGCCCTACTGTCGATACGCGTATCTCCAACGGATCGTTTACCGTAGACTGCGTTATACCGGGGGAAGACTCGGTCTGACCGTACACGCTAGTTATATCGCGCATGTTCATACGCTCCGCCGCTGCCTTCATAACCTCAACGGGGCAGGTGGACCCGGCCATTATACCGGTACGCAGATTCGACAAATCGTACTTTTCAAAATCAGGCTGCTGCATAATGGCTATAAACATAGTCGGCACTCCGTGAAACGCGGTACACTTTTCGGAATCGAGAACGCGCAGCACATTAACGGGGTTGAAATGGTCAACAAACACCATAGTAGTATCGTTGGTAATCGCCGCCATTACACCCAGCACACACCCGAAACAATGAAACAGCGGCACCGTGATGCAAAGCCTGTCCTTCTTAGAAAACGCCATAGACTCGCCTATTATCTTGCCGTTGTTTATAAGATTATAGTGCGTCAGCATTACCCCTTTAGGAAACCCCGTCGTACCGGAGGTATACTGCATGTTTATAACGTCGTGAACATCAAGCGACGCCTGAATCGCGGCCCGCTCCTTATCGCTTACGTTTTCCGCAAACCGCAGCACGTCATCCCATCGGTACATACCGGGCTGATTCTCTTCTCCAAGGAATATCACGTTCTTCAAAAACGGTAGCTTTTTGGATTCAAGTGCCCCCGGCTTGCATTTTAAAAGCTCCGGACACACGGCGTAAATGTGCTTTGTATAATCGTTATCTTTAGTGCCGCCCATCATTATAAGCGTTGTCGAATCAGACTGCTTTAATAGATACTCAAGCTCATACTTTTTATAATTGGTGTTCACGGTAACAAGCACCGCGCCTATTTTAGCAGTTGCAAACTGCGTCTGTACCCACTGCGGATAATTAGTCGCCCATATTGCCACATGATCGCCCTTTTTTATGCCCATTGCCAAAAAAGCACGCGCAACCGTATCGCACTGCTGCTTAAATTGCGCATTTGTAAACTTAAGTCCTTCCAAAGGATGTACACTGCACACGTGGTCGGGATAGAGCCGCGCCTTGCTGTCCAGCCAGTCGCCTATGGTCATGTTGATAAATTCCGGCATATAATCCCCCTTATGCTCCTGTTGCTTATTTATATTAATAAAAAAATCCCCCGTCCACACAGAGACGAAAGACTTCGCGGTACCACTCTGCTTGCGGCATAAAATCCGCCAGCTTAAACCAAGGGCACATTTGCCCCTTTGCCCAACCAACGCATGAGCGCCAACTCGTCAGGGCCTAATTTATTTCAGCCCTGCGGCTTTGGGATGAGTACGCATCCGTCAGCGTCCGCCTTGCACCGTCCGGCGGCTCTCTTTAACGCTTTATGCGAAATGCGGCTTCCCTTCACAGCCTTTATATATAATAATTATTGATTATTATATTCACGGCGCTTTTAACTGTCAACCTGAACATATTGTTAATATGGCCGCCGCTGGTAAAAAAGCGGCTTCGTATGATAAAATATGCTAAATAAATAATTTATCGTGTTGCTAATATCGGGAGGAACTATGGAAAAGCTTGTTGGCGTACTAGAAATGGTTGTACCCGTACTGCTTATGATAGGTATAGGCATGCTGTGCCGTGTAAAAGGCATCGTGCAAAAACAAGGATCAGCCGGTCTAAAAGCATTTGCAGTAAATATATGCCTTCCGGCAGTTCTGTTTCGTGCTTTTTACAGCGCAGATTACAGCTTTAGCATAATAATCATTGCCGCCGCTATGTTCCTTGTCTGCATACTTGCGCTTGGCACCGGGTTTTTGATAAAACGTATAAGCAACGCTCCGCGGCTGTTCCCGTTTTTGCTGACCGGGTTCGAGGCAGGCATGCTCGGCTACGCACTGTATACGCTGATGTTCGGCGCAGATTCGTTAACGAATTTTGCATCTGTGGATTTGGGCCAGGTGCTTTTTGTATTTACCGTATATCTTTCTGTTTTACGGCGCAACGAAAGCAAAGAGCATTTCAGCCCCAAGTTTGTTCTAAAGTCAATGGCGTCTTCACCCGTTATAATTGCAATACTTGCAGGCGTTATAATCGGCTTAACCGGTATCGGCAGCTATATCAACGCTTCAGCCGCAGGCAGTATTGTAAACACAGTTCTTGATTTTATTGCCGCGCCGACAGCCGCAGTAATACTGTTCGTAGTGGGTTACGACTTAAGGCTTCACCGCCAAAGCATAAAGTCTGCACTGTCAGCAGCCGCCGTCCGTATAATACTAATGAGTCTCCTGTGCATTACCGTTTTGCTTTTTATTGGCGCTCTGACAGATATGACGGAGCAGTTAAGATGGGCTTTTATTATAATGTTTATACTGCCGCCTCCTTTTGTACTGCCCGTATTCACTTCTGACGATACAGAAGCTTCTTTTGCCTCAGCAGCAATTTCGATATATACCTTGTTTACGCTTGCCGCCTTTGCTGTTGTTGCATTCATGGCTGCATAGAATTATGCCTCGATTTTTCGCACAGCTCATGCCGCCATATTCGCAGCAGCGCTGCGGCAATCAAAAACACCGCAAAAACCGTGCGCACCGTATCGCCGCCTATTAACAAAGCCAGAAAATATCCTGCCGCTCCTCCCGCGCATCCGAACAGCGTAATAAAAATTGCCGGGGCAGCGCGTACTTTTTTTTTGCATATATGAAGGCAAAGAGCACAGGCCGCCATAGGCAGATACGCAAAAAGCGTCATGCCCTGCGCGGCAAGCTGGCCTTTTGCCATAAACAGCGTGAGCACCGGTATAAGCACTATTCCGCCTCCCAGCCCCATTCCGCCTATAACGCCGAATAAAGCGCCTAAGAATAAGTATATCACAGCAGCATCCACACGCCGGATATGAGCATAAGCAGCGTAAATATGTTGTTAAGCAACCTTGTTCCTATACGTCCTAATAAAAACGCGCCCGCAATACCACCCAGCGCGGCACCTCCGCACAGCCAGAGAGTATCATATAGCGGTACATGACCGCCCGTGCCGTACATAACTGCAGATACGGCTGATATGGGAAAAATAACAGCAAGAGAAGTTGCATGAGCGCGCCTCTCTTTTGTCCCCGAACGCTCAAGCCCTTCCACTACCGCTATACCGCCGCCTGACCCGAGAAGACCGGCAATAAGCCCGGATACTATGCCTACCGCGGCTTTTACCGCTTTTCCTTTCATTGCTTACCTCCAAAACTATTCTTAGCTGCAGCCCATTTTACTATTCGCAGCCGCAGCGCATTGATCTTTTCATTTTTAATTATAAAAGTATCAAGTGCGTTGTTGCTTAACTTTGCTTATGCTATAATTAATTAATGGATAAATACGGCGTTTCATTGAGCATATTGGATGAAAACAAAATACGCGAACTCTCGCCGCTGCTGTTAGCTTACATAGGCGATACGGTTTTTGATTTGTATGTTCGTGCGTATCTTGTTAAAAATAGAATGGGACGCGTCAGCCAGCTGCATTCGCTGTCCTGCAAAATAGTCAGCGCACCAGCGCAGGCGCAGGCGGCACAACTGCTGCTGCCTATGCTGACGGAACGGGAAAAAGAAATATTCCGGCTGGGACGCAACGCTAAATCGGCACCGCCAAAAAACGCAAGCCCCAAAGAATATTCTATGGCAACGGCGATTGAGGCGGTAATAGGCTACCTGTACTTAACAGGCAGCACTAACCGGACGGACGAGCTTTTTGCAGTTATATTTGCACATTTTTTTAAGGGGGACTAATATGCCAGAGGTCAAACAGTCGGTTGCGCTATTATCGTTTTCGCCTTGTGCGGAGCAGCTTGCCGCTATGGGCGCAAAGCTTTGCTACAGTCCTTCGGGCATAGAAGATATAAAGCAGAGCCTGCCAGCGGAAAAAGCAAGAGAGTTTATATCGCACATAATCGATATAGGCCATCTTTCGACAATTGAACATGCAAGTTTCACCTTTGGTATAGAAGGCGTCTCCCGCACGCTGCTAGCGCAGATAACACGCCACCGCATAGCAAGCTTTTCGGTACAGTCCCAGCGCTATGTCAGCTATTCCTCAAACGGTTTCGGTTATATCGTGCCTCCGTCCATACGCGCACTTGGGGATGATGCGGTGCAAAAATACAAGCAGCAAATGCAAACGATGCAGCAGTGGTACGACGAGTGGAGGCAGGCGCTTGGGTGTAAGGGCGAGCAGTCCAACGAAGACGCGCGGTTTGTACTGCCCGGAGCTTGTGAAACGCGCATGATGCTTACAATGAACGCACGCGAACTGCTTCACTTTTTTACGCTGCGCTGCTGCAACCGCGCCCAGTGGGAGATACGTGCTCTTGCGTGGAGCATGCTAAAGCTGGTTATCGGCACGGCTCCCGCTTTGTTTGAGTCGGCAGGTCCGGCATGCGTACGCGGAGCATGCACCGAAGGGAAAAAAAGCTGCGGCGAGGCGGCAAAGATAAGAGAATACCAAAAGGCAATTGTGAAAGGCGCTTTATAATATATGGACATCATATACGGCAGAAATGCGGTAAAAGCTGCGATACGCCAGGGTCGCTCCATCGACAAGCTTATCGCATCAAAAGAACTTAACGACCCGAGCGTGCGGGAGATATTAACTCTCGCAGCGCAGCATCATATTGCCATCGTCCGGGCGGACAGGCGCAAGCTTGACAGCCTTGCTATGCCGTACGGACACGACGGACGCCCCGCAAACCACCAGGGCGTTGTTGCGGTGGCCGCGGCAAAGGATTATGCACAAGTAGAAGATATACTGTTGCTTGCGCAAAACCGCGGCGAGCCTCCCTTTATTGTGATACTCGACGGCATAACTGACGAAGGGAATTTAGGTTCGGTTATCCGCAGCGCTGAAGTTTTGGGCGCACACGGCATAATAATGGGAAAGCGGCGCAGCGCATCGCTCTCCGCAGTCGCGTACAAATCATCATCCGGCGCAGCAGAGGTTCTTCCTGTCGCTAAGGTCACCAATCTTATAGCAACCATAGAAATGCTCAAAAGTAAAAATATTTGGATTGTCGGTGCGGATACCAGCGGCAAAAACGCGGCGCTTATAGATTTAAAAGGCGCGATTGCAATCGTTGTCGGTTCGGAGGGCAACGGGCTCTCACGCCTTGTGCGCGAAAACTGCGATTTCCTGGCGACAATACCTATGAAGGGCGAGACCGGTTCTTTCAACGCGGCTGTCGCAGCGGCTATCCTTATGTACGAAAAAACAAGACAGGACCGGCAAAATGATAGTTGACGGGTACAACGTAATATTTGCCTGGGGGCTTGATACGCAAAATCTTGACGACGCCCGCAGCAGCCTGCTTGATACTCTCGATGATTATGCGGGGTATACCGGCGAGCAGATAACCGTTGTATTTGACGGGTACCGTACCAAAAAACCGCAGTTTGAAGAACGCCGCGGGCTTGTAAATGTTGTATATACTTCTTATGGCGTCACTGCGGACACATACATACAGCGTTTTGTAAAAGCGTCGGGTAAGCCGGAAAAAGTGGTTACCGGAGATTATCTGGAGCAGCTTTCGGTTTTCTGGTCGGGCGCTTACCGTTTTACGCCCGCCGAGTTAAAATCGCTTATAGATGCGGAACGCGAAAAGCATATCCATAGGCTTCACAGAAGCTCCCTTGAAGGCCGCGCGCTTAAAAAGCGGCTGGAAATTGACGCTGTAACAGATAACTAAAAATAAATACAAAACTTGCATCAATGTGACACGTGTGCATATTGACGCTGTATGGGACAACCTATATAATAAGCCTAGCCGTATATATAATCGCTGGAGGTTAGATTTGACAACTTTGGGAAGTCCATCTTTAAAGAAGGTTTATACAAGCTACGAGGATTTAACAGACGAGGCTGTTGCAGAACTTGCACGCGGTTTTGACGGGGATGCTCTCGAGTATCTGCTAAATAAGTATAAGAATTTCGTGCGGGCAAAAGCGCGCTCTTATTTTCTTATAGGGGCAGACAGGGAAGATATTGTGCAGGAGGGCATGATAGGGCTTTACAAAGCTATTCGTGATTTTCGCGTTTCCAAGTTAACGTCGTTCCGCGCTTTTGCGGAGCTTTGCATCACTCGGCAGATAATAACCGCCATAAAAACGGCGACAAGGCAAAAGCACCGGCCGCTCAATTCTTATGTGTCGCTTAATAAGCCGGCATACGATGAGGAATCCGACCGTATGCTGATTGACGTTATATCCAGCAGCAAGGTATCGAATCCGGAAGATATTATAATAGGGCGCGAAGATTTTTCGTCCATAGAATCGAAAATGGGAAAGGTTTTATCGCCGCTTGAGCTTGCCGTTTTAAGAAAGTATATTGAGGGCAAGTCTTATTATGAAGTTGCCAGCGAGCTTGACCGCAGCGTTAAGTCTGTGGATAACGCTCTGCAGCGCGTGAAAAACAAGATGGAGAAGCTTGTATCTGCCGGCAACTCGATATAAAACCGATGTGCAACCGCCCCTTTGCGGCAAGGCAAGGGGGCTTTTTATATATAGAATCCGCCGTTTGCGCCTAGCACCTGTCCCGTAATAAATTCCGCTTTTTCCGAAGCAAGAAAATATATCGCCTGCGCAGTTTCGTGTGCCGTGCCCAGTCTGGCAAGCGGGGTTTGTCCCGCCAGTTCCAACCGAACCGTATCGTTAAGCCCGCTTGTCATTTGTGTATCTATAACGCCCGGCGCAACGCAGTTTACGCGTATGCCGCAGCTGCCCGTTTCTTTGGCAAGCGCGCGGGTTAAGCCTATAACCGCCGCTTTTGCAGCCGAATAATGGACTTCGCACGATGCGCCCGTCTGTCCCCATACGGAAGATACGTTGACAATGCTGCCTTTTTTTCTCGATATCATATCCGGCAGTACAGCCTGGCAGCAGTAAAACACGCTGTTTAAGTTAGCAGCTAAAATATAATCCCAGTCTTGTTTTGTGATGTCGCAGAACAGTTTCTGCTGCGCCGCCCCCGCGTTGTTGACCAGCACGTCAATATGACCGAAAACCTCTTTTACCCTTTCAGCCATTGTCTGTGCTTTGTTTTGCTCCGTCAAGTCTGCCTGCACCGCAAACGCGCGGCCGCCTTCGCTTGCTATTTTTTCACACAGCGTTTTTGCCGCTTTTTCGCTTTTGTTGTAATGAACGGCTGTGCAATATCCTTCTTTAGCGAACAGCAGCGCTGCCGCTTTGCCTATGCCTGTTGCCGCGCCGGTTATCAGCGCCGTCTTATGCGCCGCCATCAATTAAGCTCGTCTAAAGTCAGCGAGAAGCTGGGCACGAACGTTTCCATAAAGTATTTGACTTCAGGTCTATTCAGTTTGTCTATCGCTTTTTCAATGGCGTTTTTGGCTTTAGCAAATTCGGTGTTGCCCGCCGATAGTTCCTCGACGCATTTTAGATACGCGCATATTTTGTCTGCGGCTTTGACTATTGCAAAAGCTTCGGCATCGTCTTCTCTGTTTAATATCAGTTGTTCGTATTCTGTGCGGACTTCATCCGGCAGCATTGCGACCAGTTTTTTTTCGGCTATGTTTTCTATTTCTTTGTATGCCGTTTTTATCTCGGGGCTGAAGTATTTTATGGGTGTTGCCAAGTCGCCCGTTATTACCTCTCCCGCTTCGTGGTACACCGCAATGGCCATTACTTTTTTCTCGTCCACTGTGCCGCCGAACAGTTTATTCTTTATCACCGCCAGCGCGTGCGCTATCATTGCCGTTTGCAGAGAGTGTTCCTGTATGTTTTCTTCTCTCGTGTTGCGCATTAGGCCCCAGCGTTTTATGTGTTTCATTCTTGCCATGTAGCTGAAAAAATGGGACATGTTTATCGCCTCCGAGTTTATTGTAGACGAAATGGGCGGCTGGTGCAATAATTAATACAAGGGGTTGAGATAATGCGAGGGCTCTGCCCTCGCGCTCCCGCTCAAGGGAC
>CAZSMH010000002.1:0-51742 GCA_964607965.1 uncultured Christensenellaceae bacterium | reverse complement strand
CCAAAAACGGGCGCTCAAGTATATTATCAAACACATTTCTACTTGTCAACGCTTTTATATCAGCTATTAATAATAATATGCTTTAATTATGAAAACATCGGTTCTATGGCCTTTTTTGTTATTATACTCATACTAAAAAACATCTTATTCATTAGCGGTACCATAAATTACTATTTATATTTAATAGCGAGACTTTTGCGTAATTTTATACAAACAAATATTTAAAGCAAAGCTGTGAACTTCATTAAGTTTATTTAAATAGCTAAATATATTAAATATTTTAATTGCGTACTTAATATTTTTAATTTTATTATTGACATTGTAAATTTTTTATGCTATTAATATTATATAATTTAAAACGGGAGATAAAAAATGGCACATAAAGCACCTACACACTGTCCGGTATGCGGAGGCTCATATGAGATTACAGCTTTGACATGTAAGAAATGCAGCAGCTCTCTTGGCGGTCATTTTTCCGGCTGTGATTTTTGCAGCCTTGGAAACGATGATGCAGCATTTGTGCTTACGTTTTTAAAATGCCGGGGCAGCATCAAGGACGTAGAAAAGGAACTGAACATTTCATATCCGACTGTAAGAAACAGGCTGGACGCGGTTCTCGATAAACTTGGGCTTATAAGCACAGTATCGATGCTGGATATAAAAGAGGAGCGCCGCAATATTATCAGCAGACTGGAAGCAGGAGAAATTTCTGCCGAGCAGGCCGCAGAACTGCTTAAGAATCTAAACTAAAAATAATTATTAATTAATGGAGGAAAAACCTATGAACGAAGAAATTTATAAAGTGCTGGAGATGGTCAAGATTGGCAAGATAACGCCGGCGGAAGGTGAAAAGCTTATTAGCGCCTTAAAGCCGGGTGAGGATCAAAAACAACAGAACGCCAAAAAGACTATGCTGCGCGTCCGCGTAAACGTTAACGACCCGGATAACGAAGAAAAAGCCAAAGTTAATGTAAATGTACCGCTTTCACTTGCTAAAAAAGCCATGGGTCTGGTATCTCTTATGCCTAAGGATGTAAAGAAAGAGTTAAATGAGAACGGCATAGACCTTGACGCAATAAACTTAAAAGAGCTTATTGAGATGTTTGAGGACGGCGAAATTTCTGAGGAACTGGTCAATGTTGAAACCGGTACAGCCGAGAAAGGCGCAACGGTGAGAGTCTATGTCGACTAAAAAGAACAGCTTTGCTGTCGCTCTGATCCGTATAGGCTGGTTTCCTTTAGTCGTTTTGTTTCCATTGCGCTGCATGGCGGAGGTGATAGAGGGTTATGCCGATGTGCTGTGTCTGTTCAGGTTTGCAAGCAAGAAAGTTTGGGGCGCTGCAGTATTACTTGAAAACATTGCTGCGTTGGTAAGAAACTACGGTCCTCTCGATCTGGCAGATATAGATATCAAGTCCCCTGACGCCAATTTGCATATACGTTTTTTGTTGAGGTGATTACTATGTTTATATTACGTTTTTTAACTAAAGCAGCGGTTTATTATTTAGTACTGCTGGCTGCACTGGCTATATGCCTTCTGCCCGGTACAGCCGCAGGTTTGATTCCCGCTGCACTCGTACTGGCAGCCGTCAACACTTTAATACGTCCGCTGATTGTTACAATAGCCCTTCCGTTTAATATCATTACTTTCGGTATTGCCAGCGTATTTGCAAACCTGCTTACTCTTGTTATAGCCAATGGAATCATAGGCGGCGTTATCACTTCAGGTTTCTGGGCAATGCTGCTCGTGGCTTTTATGATAATGCTGGCCGATGATGCTATACGGCATATACGGCAATCAAGGGTTATATGTAAGAACCTATAATACTGCTTACGGTGACAAAATATTTGATAATTATAATGGAGTTTATTATGCACAAAACAATAGTTATTTACCAATCAAAGTACGGCTCGACTAGAAAATATGCTAATTGGCTGGCAGAGCTTCTAAACTGCGAAGCCGTTGAAAGAAAACAGTTTAAGTCAAAACAATTTAAAAACTATGACACAGTAATTTACGGAGGTTGTATCTATGCGTCGGGCATAAAAGGGCTCTCTCTGCTCAGAGATAATGCAGATGCATTGAAAGAAAAACGCGTAATGTGCTTCGCTGTCGGCGCAGCGCCTTTCGATGATAATCTCATCGATGAACTTATTAAGAAAAACATGACAGGCAGCCTTGAAGGCATCAAGCTATTCTACTGCCGGGGCGCAATCGATATGCAGAAACTAAAGGGTTTTGACAAGATGATTATGAACATGTTTCATACCATGGTGTCAAAAAAGGACCCTGCCGCGCTTGAACCGTCTGAAGCTTCGTTCCTAGACAACCTTAATAATGGAGGGGACTGGACAGATAAAAACAATCTAATACCGCTTATAAATTATATACGCGGCTAAATTTATAAACTGCTTTTGAGCGTTTCACTGATTCTTATAATATCGTCAACGCTTAGCGTCTCAGCTCTTGTATTTCTGTCTATTTGTGCTGTTTTAAGTATTTGCGCTGCCGCATTATTATCAAGATCTAACCCTTTTCGCAAATTACTAAAAACGGTTTTCCGGCGCATAGCAAAAAGAATCCTGACGGTTTTGTGATACGCATTGGCTAAAGCCTCGCTGCGTGTCTTTTTCTTTAACTTAATAACGGCGGATTCCACATCAGGTCTTGGATAAAAACATGAAGCGGGCACTCGCATTAAAAGTTTAGTTTCTGCAAAAAAACCAACAGCTGCGCTGAACGCTCCGTAATCTCGGCTGCCAGGGTTGGCGCAAATACGCTCCGCAACCTCTTTTTGAACCATCACGGTTATCGTTTCTATGTTAAGCTTGGACTCAAGCAGCTTCATTATACACGGTGAGGTAATATAATACGGCAGGTTAGCCGCAGCGTAAATCTTATTTCGCCCAAAATGCTTCTCCAAATCGGTTTCAATGTCTGCTTTTAAAAAATCCTTGTGAAACAATGTAAAGCTTTTTTCTTCGCTGAAAATATCAAGCAACGCTTTTGAGATACCTGCATCAATTTCATATGCCGCGAGTCTTTCTGCGCGTGCCAAAAGCTTCTGAGTCAACGCTCCGAAGCCCGGACCTATCTCAAGAACTAAACCCGATTGCGGTACCGCTGCCGCAGCAATTTTTTCGGCAATATTGCCGTCTATCAAAAAATTCTGACCGAAACGTTTTAGCGGTGCAATATTATATTTGTTTAATAGTGCCAAAAGCACCTTGGGAGAAGTAACTTTATCCATTTGATAATTATATCATTTTTTTATTGAAAAGTTTTTATTCTTTCTGCACTGCATTATTTTAATATTATGTTTCTTTTATTAATATCTTATGTCTTTTGTTTTACTTTTATTTGACAGTGCAGCTGTTTTCATTTATAATTAATTATAAATAATTTACGCCACCACCAATAAACATACAGCAAAAAAGCCCTCGTATTATTTACAAAGGCTTTTTTGCTATAAATTTATATTAAACAAACTCATTTATACCTTTTAGCATCATTTAATAAACCTGTTGTCAGATACATTTAAGTTTACGTTTAAACAGTAAATTTGTGCCATCAGCCTGTGTCCGGCTTATTTGAATCAGTCCCTTTAACATCCTGCAAGGACGCTGAGATGGCTTCCTGGCTCAGTGTCACAGAATACGCGGGACCTTCGGCCTGCACAGCATTATTTTCTATCGGAACAATCGGAATTTGCGGGGACGTTTTAACAGCCCTGTTCTCAATAGACGCGGCTTTTTCATTCGCCTTAGTAACTTCGTACAGCCTGTTGGTGATTGGCTGTGCCCTAACCAGATCCCATATGGTTTCCACCTCTTTCCCTCCTTTCCTTGCAACATTCACACACGTTTGCCCGGGCACATTAATTTAATGAACCGGCTGCCTGATATATTTATGCCAGGCCTTTTATCCATCCCGTATGGAGCCAAAACTCCGTTTCTGTTATTATCGTCATTTTTATTTAAAACCTTTAGCTTTTTTTAAAAATAAAAAACCCCGCTTGCCGGCAGTGCTGACAACCAGGGTTTAAAATTATTACTTCTTTAATCCGGATTCCGTATCATCATCTATAAGCACATCCGCATTTTGTCCTTTAGTACTGTTATTATCGTCTTGCTTATCTTCTTTTTTCGTGTCCTCCGCTGATTCCATAGGCGGCAGTTTTTCTCCGTTCCAAAGTTTATTAAACTCTTCGCCGTCAAGCCGCTCTCTTTCGATAAGCACCTCGGATATGCTGTGCAGTTTATCCATATGCTTGGCAAGCAGTTTTTTGGATTTTTCTATCGCGGCATCGAGTATCTTTTTTACCTCAACATCAACCTTATATGCCAGTTCTTCGGAATAATTGCGGGTGTGCCCAATCTCCTTGCCTATGAACAACTCCTGATTGCTCCCTAAAAACAGCGGCCCAATCTCATCGCTCATACCAAATTTAATAACCATATTTCTCGCTGTTTCTGTGGCACGCTGAAGGTCGCTTATCGCACCGGTGCTGACATCGCCCAGAACCAGTTTTTCGGCAGCCCTGCCCCCCAGCAGCATAGTAAGATCGGCAAGAAGTTTTGATTTAAACACATGCTGCGTATCATCTTCGGGCAGTGTCATAGTATATCCGGCAGCCATTCCTCTGGGTATAATTGATACTTCATGAATAGGATCGCACTCCGGCTGTGCTTTTGCGCATATGGCGTGCCCAACTTCATGGTAGGCTGTGCATCTTTTATCTTTTTCGGTTATTACGCGGGACTTTTTCTCGGGCCCTGCAATTACGCGCGTTATCGCCTCTTCAATTTCGGGCATACCTATACGCTGTTTTTTTGCACGTGCTGTAAGTATGGCCGCTTCATTGAGTACGTTTTCCAAATCCGCGCCGATAAAACCCGGAGTCCTTTTGGCCAATACTTTTAAGTTTACAGTATCATCAAGCGGCTTGCCCTTAGCATGAACCCTTAAAATCTCCTCCCTGCCCTTAACATCCGGGAAGCTTACAACAATCTGCCTGTCAAACCGACCGGGACGAAGCAGCGCCGGATCAAGTATGTCCTTGCGGTTTGTAGCGGCAAGTATTATTATTCCTTCGTTTACCTGAAAACCGTCCATCTCAACAAGAAGCTGGTTTAACGTCTGTTCGCGTTCGTCGTGTCCGCCTCCAAGTCCGCTGCCCCTCTGTCGGCCTACCGCGTCAATTTCGTCAATAAACAATATACACGGCGAATTCTTCTTGGCGTTTTCAAACATATCGCGCACACGGGAAGCGCCGACGCCCACAAACATTTCCACAAAATCAGATCCGCTTATTGAGAAAAAAGGTACACCGGCCTCTCCGGCCACCGCTTTGGCCAGCAGCGTTTTACCGCCTCCGGGAGGACCTACAAGCAATACTCCTTTTGGTATGCGCGCACCTAAATCTATAAAACGTTTCGGGTTTTTCAAAAAATCCACTATCTCGGCAAGCTCGGCTTTTTCTTCATCTGCGCCGGCCACATCGGCAAACGTTTTCTTGTTTTTATCCGATACCTGAAGCCTTGCACGGGACTTTCCGAAAGACAGCGCTTTATTTCCGCTTCCCTGCTGCTGACGCATAAAAAAGGTAAAAAACAGCACGAGCAGCCCAAGCGGTATAAGATACGGGAGAAGCTGAACTAAAAGGGAAGGACCCGGCACCGGCTCGTAATTTACCTTAAAGCCGTATTCCAAAGGATCTGCCGCATTAGTTATTGCCATTATTTCTTCATTAAACTGTGTTATGCTAGGTATATATGTATAATAATCGTATTGTTCCGGGAACTTTTCCGGATTTACCTGAGATTCTGCTTTAAGAGCATATAAATGGTTTTCCTTGATAACAACCTGCTCAATTTGTTTTTCTTTTACCAAATCTAAAAATACACGATAATCAATTTCGCGGGCATCCTTTGTTGTAGATTCCGACATTAATTGAATAAGCAGAAAGACCGCAACAAATAAAAGTATATATATCAGCACTCCGCGCGGCGACTTTTTCAATAAGTTGTCCTCCTAAAATTATTGTGTCTGACATTCTATCATATCGTTTTAAGCTTTTCAACGCGAAACTGTTTAACGACTTCACAACATTTTGTTAACACAATTTAAACTTGGTTTATTTTTTGTAAATTTCGCTTTTTAATTCTCCGATATACTTTAAGTTCCTGTACTCTTCCGCGAAATCCAGCCCATATCCTACAATGAAAACATCCGGCACTACAAAGCCCACATAGTCCGGGCAAAATTCAACCTGTCTCCTGTCCGGCTTATCAAACAGACAGCACGTTTTGAGTATTGCCGGGTTTCTCGAACGAAGCGTCTTTGTAAGGTACGAAAGCGTGAGCCCCGAATCAATAATGTCCTCAATAATAAGTACATTTTTCCCTTCGATATCTTCCTCCAAGTCGTATTGAATACGCACCGCTCCCGAACTGCGCGATAATGCACCATAACTTGACAATGCCATAAAATTCATATGAAGCGGTCTGTCAAGTTCCCTTACTAGATCGGCATAAAACATCACAGCGCCGCGCAGCACACCAACTGTGAGGAGACTTTTTCCTTCAAAATCCTTTTTTATAGCTTCCGCAAGCTGTGATACTCTAAGCTTTACCTGTTCTTCTGTAAACAAAACCCTTTTGATGTCGTCATGCATGTGTATTCTCCCCAATAATCATTTTATATAACAGACCGCCCTTTACTGCTTTTGAAGTTTCGGAAACTCCAACGCCCACAGCCCACAATATCTCACTGCCCTTTGCCAGCAATATCAGCGAGTCACGCTCATGCAGAGGCACTTTCCTGTCGGACAGATAATCGCTGAGCCTTTTTTTCCCTTTCATACCGAGCGGGCGGATATAATCGCTTTCTTTACGGCAGCGGAAACATGACCCATAAAGTGCTTCTGCGTTAAAATACTCCGTTCCGTTTATGTATTCCGGTTCACTATTATACTCACTGCAGGTTATCACAATGTCCCCGAAATTGTAGCTTCCATCGCCGCGAAATTCCAAATAACAGCTTTCCTTTTCAAAAGTTCGCGTAAAGAGTAGCTTGCCGTAAACAACCGCCGCTAAAATACCGTTTACCAGCTCAAGCCTTTTACCGCTTTTTGCTTGCTGAGCAAGCCTTATAACCGCATCGATGTGGATGCTTCCTACATCGCACAGGTTAAAATACGTATCAAAAACCTGCCGCACCATCCGTTTTTGTATTGCGGGCATCTGTGCCGAAAAGACTTCTAAATCTATTTCTGCACCGCCGGGAACGGCCCTTATGCCGCCTGCCTGATTTGATACCCGGCAAAGCGCTTTATCGTCCTCTGCAAGTATAAAGGATGTTTTTGCTATATGTTCGGCAGCCTTGTGATTTAGCTTTTTAAGCAGCGGCATCAACTGCAATCGTACTAAATTGCGCGTATATGATATATCGTTATTGGTAGCGTCTTTTACATAAGCTATACCGTGTCGGTGTGCGTAGTCTTCTATTTCTGCACGGGGAATATCAAGCATGGGGCGTATAATCCTTCCGCGCTTTTCCGGTATTCCACAAAGACCAGCCAGACCGCTGCCGCGTACCAAGTTCATAATAACGGTTTCAGCAAGGTCATCCATATGATGCGCTGTTGCTATATGCTCAGCCTCCTGCTTTTCCAGAAATTCATAACGTATTATACGCGCTGTTGTCTCCACAGATATCCCGCGCGATTCTGCCAGCGCTGGTATGTCTGCTCTTTCCGCAATACATAAAACGCCCAGTTTTTTGCATTCGCTGATAACAAACTGCATATCAGCTTCAGAACGTTTACCCCTTATGCCGTGTTCCATATGAAAAGCGATAAGGTTAAGCTCCATATCATCGCGCAGCCTGCACAGACAATGGAGAAGCACCATAGAATCAACACCGCCGCTGACGGCAACGCCGAGTTTTTCTCCATTTCTAACGCCTAATTCTATAAGCTTTTGCCGGATATGCTTATCCATACGCTCTATTCTAGCAACATTGTGTAAGAGGCGCAATAGCAGCCGCTTTTCTATACGCAAACAAATATTTTATGCCCTTTTCTTTGCAGTCAGATACACGGAAAGAACGCTTATATCTGCAGGGGAAACACCGGAGATACGCATTGCCTGTCCGAGTGTAGCGGGCTTTACAGCGCAAAGCTTTGCCGCAGCCTCAAGCCTTAAACCTTTTATTGCCTTATAGTCTATATTCTCCGGTATCTTCTTTTTTTCCATTGACGCATAACGTTCCACCTGACGCTGCTGCTTTTCGATATATCCCGAATAACGTATCTGTGTTTCGGCGCACAGCGCAGCGTCTCCTTCAAGGTTGATTCCGCAGATTTGTTCTAAATCAGTATATCGTATTCCCTGCCTTAAAAGCAGCGCCGCAGCCTTTATGCCGCTTTTAAGCTGGGGAAGCCCTTTTTGTTTTAATAACTCGTTCGTTTTTTTATAATCAGCCGTTGTCTGCTGTAGCCTTTCTATCTCCGCCATAACCGCTTCGCGCTTTTTCATATAAGCATCGTAGCGTTTGTCTGTCACAAGCCCTACCTGCCTTCCCTTTTGTGTCAGCCTCATATCGGCATTGTCCTGCCGAAGCAGCAGACGGTATTCCGCTCTTGCGGTCATCATTCTGTAAGGCTCCGTTGTGCCTTTTGTTATAAGGTCATCAATAAGAACACCCGCATACGCCTCGCTGCGCGCAAGCACCAAAGGCTCTTCCTGCTTTATATACTGCACCGCATTTATACCGGCTACTATTCCCTGAGCCGCCGCCTCCTCATATCCCGACGTGCCGTTTATCTGTCCTGCGCAGAACAGCCCGGCGATTGTTTTAAGCTCAAGCGAGTTTTTAAGCTGCAATGGGTCTATGCAGTCATACTCTATGGCATAAGCAGTACGCATAAAAACCACGTTTTCCAACCCCGGAACGGTGCGGTACATCTGTTTCTGTACATCCTCAGGCAATGAACTGCTCATTCCCTGTATATACATCTCATTGGTGCGCATTCCCTCCGGCTCAATAAAAACCTGGTGCCTTTCCTTATCAGGGAATTTGACCACCTTATCTTCTATGGACGGGCAATAACGCGCGCCGGTGCCTTTAATTTCACCGCTGTAAAGCGGGCTTAAGTGTATGTTCCGCCTGACAATTTCATGCGTTTCTTCTGTGGTGTACGTCAAGTAGCACGGCTTTTGCTCACGAGGAGTACCATGCGTCAAAAATGAGAAAAACTGTGGGTTCTCATCCCCATGCTGTACTACAGTTTTGGAAAAATCAATGCTTCGTGCGTCAACGCGCGCCGGCGTGCCGGTTTTAAAGCGCTGCAATAAAAGCCCCAATTCCGTCAAATCAAGCTTATCGGCAGGGGCTAACCCGGAAGGCCCGGACGATATGGTATGCTTTCCTATTATAACCCGGCCTTTTAAGTATACGCCGGTACATAATATAACAGCGCGCGCGGTATATACCGCACCCAGATTTGTTGTTACGGAACATACTCGGCTGTTTTTTACATTAATCCGGGTAACTTCAGCGCTCGTTAAAAAAAGCCCGTCCGTATTCTCAATCGTCCATTTCATTTCCTGCTGGTAGAGCTTTTTATCCTGCTGTGAACGCAGGGACTGCACAGCAGCCCCCTTGCTTGTCCCGAGCATCCTTATCTGCATATATGCCGCATCCGCGCATAATCCCATCTGGCCGCCGAGCGCATCCACCTCTCGCACCAGATGCCCTTTGCTTGAGCCCCCTATCGACGGATTGCATGCCATAAGCGCAATACTGTCGAGATTGATAGTAAGCAGCAGTGTTTTTTGTCCGAGACGCGCCGCAGCCAGCGCCGCCTCGCACCCTGCATGTCCTGCGCCTACAACAACCACGTCATAATTTCCTGCATTGTATGTCATTCTTATTTCCCCAAACAAAAAGTCTCAAAAATACTGTTTATAATTTCTTCAGCAGCGGTCTGCCCGGTTATCTCGCCTAGCCTGTCCCATGCTTCCTTTATGTCTATGGTAACACAGTCAAGGTCTACCGTATCAAACGCTTCCTGCGCCGCCTGAAGGCTTGCCGCCGATGCAAAAAGACAGTCTCGGTGGCGCTCGCTTGTTACCGTAACATCATTTTCATTGCTGCTCTGAACAGGCCGGATACGCGCTAAAAGATCATCCCTGCCCTGTCCGTCTATGGCACATACTTCTATCACATCGCGGCCGAAAATCTTATTGCACTGTTTTGCTGTTACCGCCGGTTTTAAGTCACATTTGTTAAGCACAACCACAATATCGCCTTCAAGAGTATCAAATATGCTTCTATCCTGTTCGGTGACTCCTGTTGACCTGTCTATAACAAAAAGTTTTATATCCGCCCCTTTGGCTGCGTTTATGGCACGCTCTACTCCGATACGTTCAGCTTCATCCTTTGCCTTGCGCTGTCCGGCTGTGTCTATAAGCCTAAGCGGTATTCCAGAGTATATCGTTTCATCATCAACTGCATCTCGTGTAGTCCCCGGCAAAGCGGTAACTATAGCACGGTCGTATCCTAGAAGCATATTAAAAAGTGACGATTTGCCTACATTAGGACGCCCGACAATTGCCGCAGAAACGCCTGTTTTTAACAAACGGCCTGATTCAAAAGTCTGTGCCAAAACCAAACAGCCCTTGCGCGCCTTTTTAATCAAAGGCATTGCATCCCTTCTAACATCCGCTTCAATGTCCTCTTCGGGATATTCTATTCCGGCCTCTATAATGGAAAGCGCATCGGTCAGCAGCTTTTGCAGCTGCGTTATTTTCTCAAAGAGTGCGCCCGAGAGCTGACGCATCGCGGCATCGGCTGCCGCTGCCGAATTAGCCCCAATTAGTTCCATAACAGCACCCGCAGCGGATAAGTCCATCTTCCCCGCTTCAAACGCTCGTTTAGTAAACTCTCCGGGCAGCGCCAGCCGTGCTCCCTGCATTGAAAGCGCAGCCATTATACGTGAAATGCTTATCTTTCCTCCATGGCAGTATATTTCGGCCATATCTTCGCCGGTATAACTGCGCGGCGCGTCAAATTTAACTGCCATTACTTCATCTATGTGTTTGTCCCCTTCAACAATAAAGCCATGGGATATAACTGCATGCGCCGGTCTTTTGGCACTCATAAAAACAGCGTCAAGCACGCGGTGTGCGCCGCTTCCCGATATCCTTAATACTGCAATAGCTCCGCCGCTGGGCGTAGCAGGCGCATAAATTGTATCGTTATCCATAGCCGCCTCCGTTATTTTGCGGCATAATAATACCACAGTTTTTATTGTTTGCACATAATCCAAGCTATTCTTTCCAAGCATAAAAAAAGAGCTTCCGCCCTTTTCCGATATTTATCTTAAACTAATGGCGAGGTGAATTTTTAACTATCATAAGCGCTTTTAGTATTTCTACGGTTAAATCCGTTTGGTAGGCATAATTAATAGTTGATATCCTTGAAAGAAGAGCGCCTTTCTTAGTCGTCACATAAAGAGGGTCGCGTGTATTAAGCACAATTGCACAGGCATTAAGATAACACGTTTCGCACTGGCACATATCAATGGTCTTCATCAGTTTAGCCGTTTTATCCCGCACAATCTCCTCAACTATATTAACCAGTATCAAATCTGTGCTTTTAGTCTTTTCCGAAGGCTTGTTCTCCATTCTCCACCCCTAAAGCAAGTCATATACTTATACAGCTTTGATGCGCATTATTTTAGTTCTTATTGTTAAAACAAATATCATATGTTCTTATTGATATTATATACCTTATAACATATAAACGTAAAGAGCAAAGAGTATTAGTTTATATTTGAGCTCTTAATCAAAAAATGCTATATTAAATCAAGTTAGACAGCAAAAATGGATTTTTTTATTATGATTAAGAAAATGATTTTTATTGTAATATTGTGTTTGTTGGTTTGCACAACTGCTTGTTCAGATGAAATGAATGAGCAAACTGCAGAGCCTGAGCAAACTTGCGTGCCTATAGAAATACCTTCTTTAGTTATTTCGCCTGCTCCGACAACTTCCTTTACCCCTGTGGTTACACAAAAATCGAAAGACGATTTAAAAAAAGTTGAACTTGCTGAAGGTTTTTACTATACGGAGCTAAGCGATGCTGTAAAATCACGTATTACGGGCAAAAGCTATCCCAAAGATGATTGTATAATAAGTTATGAGGATCTTCGCTATATTAAGCTTCTTCATTACGATTTTAACGGAGAGATAAAAGAGGGTGAACTTATTGTCAATGCTAAACTTGCTGATGAAGTAACTAATATTTTTTACCGGCTGTTTTTGGAAAAGTACCCGCTTGAGTCGGTAAGGCTGATAGACGATTTCGGCGGAGACGACAATCTTTCAATGGCAGCAAACAACACTTCGGCGTTTAACTACCGTCTTGTCTCCGGCTCGAATTCTCTTTCACTGCACAGCTTTGGTATGGCAATAGATATAAACCCTAAGCTAAACCCGTTCGTTGACGATGATAAAGTATCGCCGGAAAACGGAGCCGAATATAAAGACCGTTCACTAGACTTTCCTGGCAAAATAGACAAGAACGATTTGTGCTACAAGCTTTTTACGGAGTACGGCTGGACATGGGGCGGAAACTGGCGCAGCTATAAAGATTATCAGCATTTCTATAAAGACATACAATAATATACTAAATAGCTTAAGCTTTATTATTTACCATTTATATATTTAAAATATTGTGCCGGCTTTTTTCGAATACTATCTAAGTACAGTTTAAATGCGCAATATTTCAAACAATTTTTTATGCAAAAAAGCATAGACTGTATTATTTGAAACGAGGTGTTAATATGGCTCAAAGACACATGTTTCCCGGCAACAACACCAGTATTGGTTTTTACTCGTATTATCAGCATATACTGCCGCAACAGGAGGCTAACCGCATATTCTGCTTAAAAGGCGGCCCCGGTGTCGGCAAATCGACATTTATGAAAAAAATCGCATCCGGGATAAGCGGCGCCGGGTTTGATATAGAATATATGCATTGCTCGTCCGACCCGGATTCTCTCGACGGCATAGTAATACCCGAGCTTAAAGCTGCTATTATAGACGGCACTGCCCCGCATGTAACAGACCCTGTTAATCCCGGCGCGGTTGACGAGATAATAAATCTCGGCGAATACTGGGATGCCCCAATGATTAAAAAAAATAAAAGCGAGATAATGCAGTGTAACGCAGAAATCGGACGGCTGTTCAAACGCGCATACAAATACATTGCCGCCGCAAAAAAAATAACAGACGACCTTGCGGAAATATATGATAATGCGGCAAATAAGGCAGGGGCATATTTAGAGCCAAGAAACATTATTGATACATATTTAAAAGAAAAACCGTCAAACAAGCCCGGCAAAGCAAGGAAATTATTTGCGAGTGGCATTACGCCCTCCGGCATTATCAGCCTTGCAAACACATTGACCGACTGCACATATGATGTATTTGTTGTTAATAACGGTTTTGGCAGCATTGCATCACAGTTGCTTGACAGCATATCATACGAAGCTTTTATCAGGGGCATAAATACCGAAATTTATTACAGCCCTATGGCGCCGGAAGCGCGAATAGAACACGTGATAATTCCGGATAAAAAGCTGGCGGTAATGTCAAATGATATCATATTAAATACAGTAAGCAAAGGGACGGCAATTGATTTAGACAAGTATGAAAATGCCGCCTTAATTGATGCACAAAAAGAAACGGTTAATTTTGATGTGCAGGGCTACAAAACGCTTCTTGATGCAGCCGTAAGTTCGTTGAAAAAGGCAAAGAAACAGCATGACATACTGGAAGGATATTATATACCGTATATGAACTTTGACAAGACAGACAAAAAAGCGGCGGAAATACTAAATACTATACTTAGCTATGCGGTGTAAAGCCGTCACGGAGAAAGTAAAACGTCCGGACGATACTGTTTCGCCCGGACGCCTTGAATATATTTAAGAGCCAAAAGGCTCATTCGCACTTTGGCTTCATTGTCGGGAACAGTATAACATCGCGAATAGACGCGCTGTCTGTCATCAGCATAACTAACCGGTCTATGCCAATGCCCATACCTCCGGTAGGAGGCATGCCGTATTCCAGAGCGGTTATAAAATCTTCATCCGTAACATGCGCTTCATCGTTGCCCTGCGCCCGCTGTTTGGACTGCTCTGCAAACCGCGCACGCTGGTCGGCAGGGTCGTTAAGCTCCGAAAAAGCATTGGCCAGTTCACGCCCTGTTATAAACAGTTCAAAACGTTCGGTAAGCCAGGGCTCGTCCGGACTCTTTTTAGCTAAAGGCGAGACCTCAACCGGGTATCCGGTAATAAAAGTAGGCTCTATAAGCTTGCTCTCCACAAAATTTTCAAAAGCTGCGTACAAACACTCTCCCCGCGTATGCAGCTTATCTGTCTCCTCAAGCCCGATTTTCTTGGCAATTTCGCGCGCCTTTTCATCCGTGCATGCTGAAAAGTCCGCACCTGTATGTTCTTTAACCGCATCCAGCATGGAAATTCTCTTCCATGGCTGCGTTAAATCTACAGCAACGCCCTGATACTCTATTTTTACATCTCCTAAAAGCTTCTTTGCGCAGCGGCAGAATATATTTTCGCAAAGATCCATCATATCGTCAACATTTGCATAAGCCTGATAAAGCTCGATCGTAGTAAACTCAGGATTATGTTTTACGGACATTCCTTCGTTTCTGAATATCCGTCCAATCTCATATACTTTTTCAAAACCGCCAACAATAAGCCGTTTTAAATGCAGTTCCGTAGCAATACGCAGATACATATCAATATCCAGCGTGTTGTGGTGAGTTTTAAAAGGCCGTGCTGCGGCTCCGCCCGCTTCGCTTAAAAGCACCGGCGTCTCAACTTCAATATATCCTAAGCCGTCGAGATAATCGCGTATTTCTTTTATAATACGGGAACGCAGCAGGAATGTTTTCTTAACTTCCGGGTTGACTATTAAGTCCACATAGCGCTGGCGGTACCGAAGATCGGTGTCTTTAAGACCGTGAAATTTTTCCGGCAGCGGAATAAGCGACTTTGCAAGCAAAACAACGGTATGCGCCTTAACAGAAATCTCGCCTGCATTGGTTTTGAATACCTCTCCTTTAACTCCTATTATATCGCCGATATCAAGCTTTTTGTATGCAGCATATGGCTCGTCCCCTATAATGTCTTTGCGAACATAAAGCTGTATCTGTCCGCCAAAATCCGAAATATGAGAAAAGCTGGCCTTTCCCATAACGCGTTTGGACATAATTCTTCCCGCAACTCGTACAATACTGCCCTCAAGGCTATCGTAATCGGACAGAATGTTGTCGGAGCTGTGTGTTTTATCAAAACGGGTAAGCAAAAAAGGATCCCGACCCTGCCGTCGCAGCTCGTCAAGCTTATCCCTTCTTACCAATAGTATTTCGCTGAGTTGCTCCGATGGCTGAATATCGTTATCCATCAAGACTCGCCCTGCTTTTTTATTTCGAGAACTTTCAAAGTGAAACTGCCTCCCGGTGTAATAACCTCTGCCACATCGCCGACTTTTTTACCCATCAATGCAGCTCCGACAGGTGATTCATTGGAAATACGGTTCCTATCTGCGTCAGCTTCTACTGAACCAACAATTAAATATACCGCCTCTTCATTATACTCAGTATCGAGTATTCTAACTGTTGTCCCTATGCCCACGGCAGATATATCGATATCAGTATCGTCCACTATTACGGCATTCCTTAAAAGCTTTTCCAGTCGTGCGATTTCTGTTTCAACTCGGGCTTGCTCATTTTTTGCTTCGTCATATTCGGCATTTTCGGAAAGATCACCAAAAGCTCGGGCTTCCTTGATTTGCTCGGAAACCTGCGCTCTTCTGACAGTTTTAAGAAAATCCAGTTTCTCCTGCTTTTCTCGTAAACCATCTTTTGTGAGTATGACTTGCTCGTTTGTCATGTACGCCTCCAGAGAGATAATCGTTTGTTTAGATAATATGTGCTTTTTAAACGTCAATATACCAGCAAAGCCGTCTGTATTAGGTTGATGCCTGCCATTTTTATAATATGGTGATTATATGGCAAGCAAAAATGGTTGTCAAGACAATATACTTTTATACCAAATCTGCAAAGTAGTATACAAGTTAAAAAAGATGTATTATACTTTATAAGGCAAAAAAATCGGCATCGCAGCATGCATAACAGCTTGCATTTACAGATGCAGGTGCATATAATGAATTAAAAAAAGTTTGTTATTTTTTTATCATAGTTTATATATGAATTTATGATGTATATTAGGAGGTATACTAATGAAAATTTATAACTTCTCCGCCGGCCCTGCCTGTTTGCCTGAAGCTGTGCTGCAGCAAGCCGAGCAGGAACTCGTTTTTTACGAAAACAGCGGCATGTCTGTTATGGAGATGAGTCATCGTTCTGCGGATTATGAGGAAATCCACCAGAAAGCAAAGGCAGACTTGCGCGAACTTTTATCCGTTCCGGACAATTACCATGTGCTGTTTATACAGGGCGGCGCATCAATGCAGTTTTCTATGGTGCCTATTAATCTTATGACAACTCACGGGCGCGCTTACTATATAAATACAGGACAGTTCGCAAAAAAAGCAATTTCTGAAGCAAAAAAAGTTGGAGAAGTAATTGTGCCCGCTTCATCGGAAGACAAAACCTATTCCTACATTCCGAAAATAAATAAAGAAATGTTTTCAGAGCCTGCGGATTATGTTCATATAACGCAGAACAACACCATTTACGGTACGCGTTATACCAAATTGCCGGATACAAACGGGCTGCCTATTGTTACGGATATGTCTTCTAATATTTTATCCGAAAAAATAAATGTGCGGGATTACGGTCTTATATACGCAGGGGCACAAAAGAACATAGGGCCTGCAGGCGTAACGGTAGTTTTAATACGCGACGATCTTGTAGGCAAAGCACCGAACAATACGCCTTCAATGCTTGATTACAGCATATATGTTAAAAACGATTCAATGTATAATACGCCGCCTACTTACGGCATTTATGTTTCGGGTCTTGTTTTTTCCTACCTGCTTAAAAACGGCGGTATTGCAGCCATGCAGGCATATAACGAGAAAAAGGCAGCTATGCTGTACGGCTATCTTGACAGTTCTTCGCTTTTCAAGCCCACTGCCAACAAAAAAGATCGTTCCATTATGAACGTAACATTTGTAACAGGCGATACCGAACTTGATAAAAAATTTGTCGCCGAGGCTAAATCGTACGGAATTGTAAATATTAAAGGGCATAGAAGCGTAGGCGGTATGCGCGCCAGCATATATAACGCAATGCCTATAGAGGGTATAGAAAAGCTTATTGAGTTTATGAAGGATTTTGAAAAAAAAGCGTAATTGTTTTGGATTGCGTAAGGAGCTTATTATGTTTAAAATTAAAAAAATGAATGCTATTTCTGATACTGTTTACCACTACCTTCCCAAGGATAAGTATCAGATAAGCGAAGACTATAAAGATTACGATGCAATTCTCGTAAGAAGTGCAAAATGCCGCGGCATGCAGTTTCCCGAAAATCTTATCGCAATAGCAAGAGCTGGCGCAGGTGTTAATAATATACCGGTAGATGAATGCGCACAGAAGGGTATTGTTGTGTTTAACACCCCGGGCGCCAACGCCAACGGCGTAAAAGAACTGGTGCTTGCAGGAATGCTGCTGGCCAGCCGGCATATTATAGCCGCCACAAAATGGGTAAAAACGCTGCACGGCAAAGGCGATGATGTTCTCCCACTTATTGAACAGGGTAAAAAACAGTTCGTCGGACCGGAGCTTGCCGGTAAAACTCTCGGCGTTATAGGACTTGGCGCTATAGGCGTGATGGTTGCCAACTCCGCACGTGCGCTTGGCATGGCCGTTATAGGATATGATCCGTATATTTCTGTGGAATCGGCCTGGGGGCTTGACCATGACGTTAAAAGGGCTATTAATCTGGATGCCCTTCTTTCGAATGCAGATTTTATTACTTTGCATATACCTCTTATGGACAATACAAAAAGCTTTATCGATACGGATGAGATTGCAAAAATGAAAAACGGCGTGGTGCTTTTGAATTTTGCACGCAACGGGCTTATTAACCATGACTCTCTTTTAAGTGCTCTTGATACAGGAAAAGTAAAACAGTACGTTACCGATTTCCCAAGCGACAACCTGCTTGACGACGAGCGTATTATCTGTATACCTCATCTTGGCGCATCCACGCCCGAATCCGAAGAAAACTGTGCCCGCATGGCTGCAAAGCAGCTTAAAGAATATTTTGAATCGGGTAATGTAGTAAATTCTGTTAATATGCCGGCAATAGAGTTGCCGTTTACCGGAAAATTTAGAATTGCTGTAATACATAAAAACATTTCCGGCATGGTCAGGCAGATGACGGCACTGCTTGCGGAATCGGGTGCAAATATAACAGATATGGTCAACAAATCAAAAGGCGAGATTGCATACACTATTATTAACCTTGATGATATAGTGCCCGTCGATACAGTAGATAAAATAAAAAGCATAGACGGTACAATCCGTATGCGGACTTTTTCAAGATAACAGCAGCATAAGCAAGGAGACACCATGGTAACAATACGTATGACAAGCGGCAAACAAATAAACATAGAACTTTGTGATAAAGAAGCGCCTGTTACAACTGCCAATTTCAAAAACCTTGTTTCCCGGGGTTTTTACGATGGATTATGCTTTCATCGCGTAATTGCCGGTTTTATGATACAAGGCGGGTGCCCAAAGGGCACGGGTACGGGCGGACCGGGGTATTCTATTAAAGGCGAATTTTCTGCCAATGGAGTGCCAAACAGCATAAACCATAAACGCGGCGTTATTTCAATGGCGCGCTCATCGGATTATGATTCTGCGGGCTCCCAGTTTTTTATTACGCATGGCGATGCAGAGTTTCTTGATGGACAGTATGCAGCTTTTGGACACGTAACCTTTGGTATGGATGTGGTTGATTCCATTGCAGCGCAGCAGACAGACGCATCCGACAGGCCGCTAGCGCCGCAGATAATCGAGCGCATAACTCTTTCAGACGATGAGGCTGTAACAAAACCGCAGTAAGACTTTATTGAAATAACAATCCCTAAAACAGTTTGGGGGATTGTTAATAATTTTCTTTTATCTTATTTTTACACTAAACATTAAATTTAAACAGCGTAACATCGCCGTCCTGCATAACGTATTCTTTTCCCTCCTGCCGGACAAGACCGCGAGAACGTGCCGCCTGCATATCGCCGCACGCCTGTAAATCGTCAAATGAGACTATTTCTGCGCGTATAAAACCGCGCTCAAAATCGCTGTGTATCTTTCCGGCTGCCTGCGGAGCTTTTGTGCCGCGCTGTATCGTCCATGCACGCACTTCTTTCTCGCCCGCCGTTAAAAAGCTTATTAGCTCAAGCAGCCTGTAGCTCTTCTGTATCAGCGTTTCAAGCCCGCTTTGCTCTATTCCCAACTCGTGTAAAAATGCAGACCTCTCTTGTGGCTTTAATGCCCAAAGTTCTTCCTCCAGCCGCGCACACAACGCCAGAACCTCTGCGCCTTGTTTGTCTGCTATTTTTTTAAGAGACTGCACCAAAGGCAGGGCATAAGCATCGGCAGCGTCCGTATCGGCAATGTTTGCGGCATAAAGCATAGGTTTAGATGTCAGCAAAAACAACTCATCAATCATTCTGCGCTGCGATTTATCAAGCGATATCGATGAGGCAAATACCCCATGCTCAAGTTCTCCTTTTACGTATTTTAAAACGTCGCATTCAGCGGCATATTTTTTATCGCCGGTCTTTATCATTTTCTCCGACCGCAAAAGCCGCTTATCAACCGTTTCGATATCTGCAAAAAGCAGTTCAAAATTTATTGTTTCCGCGTCCCGCAAACTGTCTATGCTGCCGTCTACGTGCGCTACGTCATCGTTTTCAAAACATCGCACAACATGAAGAACTGCATCTACTTCCCTTATATGCGATAGGAATCTGTTGCCCAGCCCCTCGCCGCGGCTTGCCCCTTTAACAAGTCCTGCTATGTCTACAAACTCTATTACGGCAGGAGTGAATTTTGCCGGATTATAGAGTTCCTTTAAAAAATCCATGCGCTTATCGGGAACCGAAACAACCCCTACATTCGGGTCAATAGTACAGAAAGGATAGTTTTCGCTTGCCGCTCCCGCGCCTGTCAGCGCGTTAAACAAAGAAGATTTTCCGACATTGGGAAGTCCTACGATTCCAAGTTTCATATCGACCTCTTTTTTATTAATTCAAACGTCATTATAGCCCCGGCCAAACGTATTGGCAATACATGACGAACAATTCTGCCTGCATTTAGCGGTTGTAACAAAGCGTAATTAGTAGTAGAATAATAAAAATCAAAAAATTTTATGCTAATTGCATTGCATAAGCATTTTATTTTCGGGGTGCGAAATAAGACGGAGGGCAATAGTGGCAAAAACGATAGCGGAAATTAATGAAAAGCTAAAACAAGGCAAGGCTGTGGTGTTTACTGCCGAGGAAGCCGTGGCAATGGCGGCTGAGCAGGGCGTTTGTGAATGCGCTAAAAAAATAGACGTTGTTACTGCGGCAACGTTCGGCGCTATGTGCTCATCAGGTGCAATGCTTAATTTCGGACACTCAGAGCCTCCTATACGCATGAGCGAAATTACTCTTAACGGTGTCGAGGCTTACGGAGGTCTGGCTGCTGTGGATACATACATAGGCGCAACGCAGCCCGGTAAAAGCACGGGAATAGAATACGGCGGAGCGCATGTAATAGAGGACCTTATTGCCGGAAAAGAAATTGAATTGTGCGCACAATCGAACGGAACCGACTGCTATACGCGTAAATCAATATATACAAAGATAAGGCTTAAGGATTTAAATCAAGCTTATCTTTTTAATCCGCGCAATGCGTATCAGAATTATTCTGCGGCAACTAACACTACGAAAAAAATCAAAAAGACATACATGGGAACGCTGCTTCCGAATATGGGTAATATAACATATTCCACTGCAGGCGCTCTCTCGCCGCTGCTTAAAGACCCAAAACTGCGCACAATAGGTATCGGTACCCGTATCATGCTCTGCGGAGGCGAAGGCTACGTTGTTTTTGAAGGCACACAGGCAATAAACAAGTCTGAAAGATTAGAAAACGACGATGCTTACTATGCAGGGTATACTCTTGCGCTGATAGGCGATTTAAAAGGAATGAAAAGCGAATACATAAAGGCAGCAACGTTTGACGGGTACGGAACATCGCTTTATGTCGGCATTGGAGTACCGCTGCCTGTTATTGACGAGGAAATGATGGCGGATCTGGCAGTACCGAACGAACGTCTTTATACAAATGTTTGCGACTACGGCATAAGCACGCGTATGCGTGAATCGCTTGGCCGTGTTTCCTATGCTCAGCTGCGTTCGGGCGAAGTTGAGCTTTGCGGCAAAAAAATTAAGACGGCTCCGCTGTCCAGCCTTTACAAGGCACGGCAGATTGCAGGCGAACTGAAAGAGAAGCTTTTAAACGGCACTTTTGTAATGACACAGCCGGCAGCTGCTTTGCCTGTCCGCAACAGTATTAATGTGCTTGATGCAGCAGAGGAGACACGCTGATGGAAAACAAACGTATTAAAATAGGGCTGGCGTTTCCCCCCGAAAAAACTGATAAACCTATTGTCACCAATCTGGTGCGGTACGGTATTAGTTTTAATATATTAAAAGCCACAATATCCCCGGGGAAAACGGGAAACATAATACTGGAGCTTGAGGGCAGCCAAAACGATATAGACAAAAGCCTTGAATACCTAAACAGTCAGGGTATCAGTGTTAAAATTTATAAAGACAGCGTTATACGCTATGAAGAAAAGTGCATGCACTGCGGAGCTTGCACGTCTGTATGCCCTTCTGGTGCGCTTGTGATGAACAAGCAATCCTGGGAGCTTGAGTTTGATATGGACAAATGCCTGCTTTGCGGGCACTGTGTACATGCGTGCCCGGCACGGGCGATTAAGACTTTTGACGACGAAATACTTTGATTTTACAAGCCGCGATGAATACAGGCGGATAATAGCTTCGGATCTTGTATGCTGGAATACCCAGCACAAGCATACCGAGCTTTTTATTTGTGCGGACAGGCTGCTGGATTCATTGGCGCTTGAAACGGTTATCAAATTAAGAAGCGAAATTGACGGCTATATAAAACACCATCCGGAATTTGCAGAAAGCTATAAGCCGGTTGAGCCAAAACACAATGCTCCTAAAATTGCAGTTGAAATGTGCGTTGCAGCAAAAGCGGCCGAAGTTGGCCCCATGGCAGCGGTTGCAGGCGCTTTTGCTGCATATACCGGGCGCGCTTTGCTAAAAGAAACACGCCAATGTATCATTGAAAACGGCGGAGATGTATATATAAAAACCGATGCTCCAAAAACCGTGGCAGTGTACGCAGGTAAAAGCCCTTTGAGTATGAAAATAGGGATAACGCTGGACTCAAGCGCGGCGCCTTTATCCATATGCACATCCGCGGGAACGGTAGGGCATTCAGTCAGTTTCGGTAATGCCGATGCCGCAGTAGTTGTCTCGTACGATGGTTGCCTCGCGGATGCATGCGCAACCCGTCTTGGCAACGAAATAAAAACAGCCGATGATATAAGCCGGGCTCTTGAGATGATTATAAGTATAAAAGGTGTTATCGGCGCAGCAGCCGTAGTAGGCGGCAGTTTCGGCGCAGCAGGAAATATATGCTTGCAGCAGCTATAAAAAGACCTCAATAATTGATTTTTACGCGATATAGTTGTAAAATTAACGGACAGATGATTAATAATATGCTCGAATCAGAAATAGAAAAGGCGGCCAAAGTAATTGTAAATGGCGGTATTGTCGGTATACCGACCGAAACAGTATACGGCCTTGGCGCCAGTGCTTTTGACAGCAGCGCGGTTTCAGCAATATTTGCCGCAAAAGGAAGGCCGCAGGATAACCCGCTTATAGTACATGTAGACAGCGTTATAATGGCGCGCCGGCTTGGAGTATTTAACAAAAACGCAGAGGTTCTTGCCAAAAATTTTTGGCCGGGCCCGCTGACGATAGTAGTTAACAGCACAGGTGTTGTTCCGTCTGTTGTAACTTGCGGGCTAGAAACAATAGCGCTGCGCATGCCCGATTGTGATATCGCTTTAAGCCTGATATCCGCCGCGGGCGTTCCTATAGCCGCACCCAGCGCCAACAAATCCGGCAGTCCCAGCCCTACAAGCGCCTCGCATGTTTTTTTGGATTTTGGCGATAAGTTTATGGTTCTTGACGGGGGAGAATGTGTTATCGGCATCGAATCAACAGTTATTGATTTATTCTGCAGCACTCCTGTTATACTGCGGCCGGGTGCTGTAACGCAGAATATGATAGAATCGTGTATTGGAACGGTGCACAGCATCAACGCACTTGAGCCAAACACACAGGAGTCCCCGGCCTCTCCGGGTATGAAGTACCGCCACTATGCGCCGCTGGCACAAGTAACAGTAGTCGAAGGCGATACCAGTTCGGTAGTAGAGGCCATAAAATACCTTTTTGATAAAGATACAAAGAAGGGTGAGAAACCGCTTGTAATGGCGGCACGCGAAAACAAAAAGTATTATGGGCGCAGAGACGTTTTGGTAACGGGCAGTATAAGCAATGCAGCTGAAACGGCCAAAAATCTGTATTCGCTGCTGAGAAAAGCGGATGATATGTCATATTCCCAAATTTATTTTGAGGCGGTGCCAAAAACGGGTATTGGCTATGCCGTTATGAACAGGGTATATAAGGCGGCAGCATATAATATAGTGAAAGTATAGGAGGGAAAGTGTCCATGAACGTTCTTTTTGTGTGTACAGGCAATACATGCAGAAGCCCCATGGCAGAAGAGCTGGCTGACGACGCAGCAGGCCGAAGTACCCACTTAAAAGACATGGTATTTAAATCAGCCGGTACGTTCGCATGCGAGGGCGTGCCTGCATCGGAGGATGCGTTAAGCGTACTTGCTGAGAAAGATCTTGACCTGGGCAGGCACAGAGCGCAGCAGTTCAGTAAGGAGCTGGGAGAATGGGCGGATCTTATACTCGCGATGGAAGCACGCCATATAGAAGAAATGGAAGCAATGGCTCCCGATCAGGTACATAAGATGCATACGCTTTTAGGATATGCGTCCGGCGTGAAAGGCTATCCCGGCGAATCAGGTTACGACATAATTGACCCTTACCGGGAATCAATTGAATACTACCGGAAAACGCGGGACCAAATAGCAAAAGCCGTTGATCGCGTGCTGCACCGGATAAAAAAACAGCTTAAATAACATATTAACCAACGTTAAATACTTCTTTTTAATATTACGTTAAACAGGTCTTTTTACTGTTCAATCAAACGTTTTTGTCAGGGCGGTTATCTGTTCGCTTGTTTGCAAAATACAAAACGGTGTATAATACCCAAAGTGAGGGTAGGGGGTATTTTTTCTATGCGCTTTGTTAAGCTGCTGTGCTTAGTGTGTATATTAATAACGCTTGTTTCATGTGCGCCCAAACCGGATTTTCAGCTTTCTGCAACAGAATATATCAGTGCGCTATCAAATATGGACTATAATGCCATGTGGGATTTATGTGAGCCGGCGGTAGCAATTGATAAAAACATGTTTATACAAAAATACGATGCCATTTTTTCAGGGCTTGGCGTTACAGCTATCTCTGTAAACGTTCTTTCAGAGCCGGATGAAAAAGGCATTTTTAGTTACTCGGCAATATATCATACCAAGGACTACGGAGATTTCTCAAACGATTTTAGTGCACAAATTATATCAATGTCCGGGAAAAGCCGCGTGTACTGGGATTATTCGCTTATTTTCCCACAGATGGATACCGGATACAGCGTCCGGGCAGAAACTCTACAGGCTTCCCGCGGTGAAATATTTGCGGCGGACGGCAGCCTTATGGCTGCAAATTCGTATGCAAAAACTGTATTTATGGATATTGACAAAGTTGTTGACATAGCCGATGTTGTCAATGTGATGGAACCTCTTAACGGGCTGACCAATACAGAGGCAATGGAACTATTTAATGATGCGCAAAAGAAGGACGAAAAGATTATAAAGCTCGGCAGTTTTTCAGAAATTACCGAAGAGCAAAAGCAAAGCATATTATCTGTTCCCGGGCTTGGTATTGATGATAAGATTTATACGCCTATACGCGAGTACCCATTTCGGGAAAGCGCTGCACATATCATAGGTTATATGGGTAATCCCTCAAAAGACAAGCTGCCGGAGGGCTATACTGTATCGGATAAAATAGGACTTAAGGGACTGGAAAGTACTTTTGAAGAGCAGCTTCGCGGCAAAAACGGTAAAACTGTTTATATTGAAGACAACTTTGGTAAAAAAGTAAAAATACTTTATGAGCAGCCTGCTGAGCAGGGACAGGATTTATGGCTTACAATAAAACCTTCGCTTCAGCAGGAGGCTTACCAACTTTTAAGCACAAATCTTATACAAGGCCAGTCCGGCGTTGCTATTGTAATGGATGCCTCTAACGGATTTGTAGAAGCAGTAGCTTCGTACCCTTCTTTTGATAATAATATATTTTCATATACCATACCGGAAAATACATGGAATAATTTGATTAACAACAACCAGCCGTTTTTGTCGCGCGCCACACAGGAGTGGTATCCGCCGGGCAGCGTTATAAAGCCATTTGTGGCTGCGGCAGCTCTGCAGGAAGGCGTTATTTCGCCGGATACGGAGTTTGATGGCGAGATAGTTGATAATAAATGGACACCCGATGAAAGCGGATGGACTTTTCCGCCAATTACCCGCGCTCATGATTCGGGTTCGCCGTTAAAGCTTACCAATGCTCTTATACATTCAGATAATATATATTTCGCTTATACAGCACTAAAGCTTGGCGAAGAAGCTATACTTTCCAGCTTAAGAAACTTTGGATTTGATGAAGCAGTTCCTTTTGACCTTCCTTTAAAAAAGGCGAACCTTATAAATCCTACCAGAAGCATTACCCGAAAGGTTATTGCGGATATGGGCTTTGGACAAGCCGATCTTCTCATAACGCCCGTTCAGCTTGCCGCAATGTATACGGCATTTGCAAACGGTACCGGTGATATGTTAGAGCCTATACTTGTAAACAAAATATGCCGTTTTGAAGGGTTTGAATATGTTACTCTTTTAGAGCGGGAAGCAACAACGTGGAAAAGCGGCGCAGTTAATCAAAAAAGCCTAAATGTGCTTGGTCCAATGCTCTCAGACGTAGTTCGCAGCGGAACAGGAAAACCGGCACGTGTAAGCGGAGTAAATATAGCCGGAAAAACAGGTACCGCGGAGAAGGACAGCAGTAAATCCCGCGTTATTTCCTGGTTCGCAGGATATTGGATAGAAGGCTATTATAAAAGGCTTGTGGTTGTTATGGTCGATGTGGGTACCGAAGAAGGCGATATCAAATTTGACATAGCAAAAGCGCTGCTGTCCCCATAATAAAGTTTTTTCTAAATGCGTTGGCAGATAAAGTATGGTATATTAAATATAAATCAATTGGAGTTATAAATGATTACAAGCGTTTTTATACCCGGCAATCAGGATTTGAGCGAGCCTTTCGCCATTCGCCGCGAAGTGTTTATCGAAGAACAAAATTGTCCGGAAAATCTGGAATTTGACGGTTTTGACGAACAGGCGCTTCATCTTGTTGTATATTTTGATGAACAGCCTGCAGCAACAGGACGTATATGGCACGACGGCACGGACTTTCGTATAGGGCGTCTTGCGGTGCTAAAACGCTTTCGCGGCAAAAAGCTTGGCGATCTTGCGCTTCGGCTTTTGCTTTATAAGGCTTTTTCTTCTGGTGCATCCAGCTTAAAGATAAGCGCGCAAACATATATAATGCCCTTGTACAAAAAATTCGGTTTTAGAGATTTCGGCAATGAGTATATTGAAGCAGGTATTCCACATATGGCAATGAAAGTTACGAAGGACGAGGTTATATACCCTTCAGATTGCTGCGGATGTGATAAACAGTAATAAGTAATTATTGGCATAAGGAAGCGCATTAATGAGAATGGACTTGCACGTGCATACCACATTTTCTGACGGCGATTTAACACCGAAACATGTGGTACAGAAAGCTATGCTGGCAGGGCTTGACGCCATTGCTATTACCGACCATGACGAATGCAGGGCGTTAAATGAACATCTCCATTCGTCCGATATCTGTATAATACCGGGAATAGAGATTTCAGCACAGCACAACGGAGAAGTGCACGTTTTGGGATTAGGCATCGACATTGATAATAAAGAATTACATAAGCATATTGATAACGCTGCTAACGCGCGGCGTGTGCGTATTTACGCTATGATTGACAGGCTTTCGCGTGCAGGCATAATGATAGAGCCGGCGGATGTTGAAGCCGAATGCCATGGCATGGTAATCGGGCGGCCGCATATGGCAGCGGCTCTTGTAAAAAAAGGATATGCAAAAAATATAAAGGAAGCCTTTGCTAAGTATTTATCGGATAAAACGCCTTATTATGTTTCCCGGCAGCGCATAAGCGTGCAGCAGGCGGCATCTCTTATTTTAAATGCAAACGGCTTGCCCGTACTCGCGCACCCGGGTCTGCTCAGCGCCGGTATATTAGACTCCCTTGAGCCGACATTAAATGATCTCGGATTCTGGGGAATAGAAGCATACCATCCGGTTCACTCTGATAGTCAATGCGCAGAATTTGAATACACAGCGCGGCGAAATTGTTTGTATGTAACAAGCGGAAGCGATTATCACGGGAGCCTAACGCCTGTTGAAATCGGCTGCGAGATACGGGGCGGATTGTTTTTGCAGAAAAGTTTTAACGCGCTTATTATACATATGCAGAATTTTAATTGCGCCGGATATTGATTGTATCGCGTAACAGTGCTACAATATGCGCGGATAAGAATTAAAGGCAGGGTGAAATAAATTGAATTCGTTTGACAGTGATATAAAAGTATTTGCAGGATCGTCAGGTATACCTTTCGCAAAAAGGATGTGCAAATATCTTGGCAACGATCTTGGAGATTCCGAGGTAATCACTTTTTCAGACGGCAATATTTTTATAAGAATAAAAGAAACCGTCCGTAATATGGACGTTTACGTAGTTCAGCCTATTGGTATGAATCCCAACAATGAATTTGTAGAAATACTGTTTTGGATGGACGCTCTAAAGCGCGCGAGCGCCAATTCGGTAACGGCTATTGTACCTTATTTCAGTTATGCGAAGGGCGACAAAAAAGACGAACCCCGCGTTTCCATACGTGCCCGCGTTTGTGCAGAAAGTATTGAGCTTTCCGGCGCGGACAGGGTTGTGGTTATGGACCTGCACAGCGCTCAGGTACAGGGGTTTTTTAAAAAGCCTGTGGATCATCTGCTTTCGCTGCCCATTATATGCGAATACGTAAAAGGGCTTGATATAATGGACAATATCTGTGTAGTCTCCCCCGACGCGGGATATGCTAAAATGGCACGCAAATATGCTGATTATCTTCATATCCCTGTAGCAATAGGAGACAAGATGCGTTACGGACATGATGAGCAGGCTCACGTGCTAACAGTAATAGGCGATGTCGAAGGCAAAAACTGTATGATAGTTGACGACTTTACTGTATCCGGCGGAACGCTTATTGATATGGCGCACACTCTCAAAAAACACGGAGCGAAGCGTATAATAGCCTGCCTTTCACACGTAGTCGTGCGGGAAAAAGGCTTGAAAGCCATTGAAGAAAGCCCTATAGAACTGGTTATAGGTACAGACAGCGTACAAAACCCATGGGCTGCAAAAAGCAAAAAAATAGTAACCGTTTCTGTTGCTCCGCTGTTTGCCGAAGCGGTACTGCGAATACACGAAAAAGAATCGGTCAGCCCGCTGTTTTCCAAAGTGCCTAAAAAGGTCGTGGAAGATATATAAGATATCAGCCTTAACTGCCTGTGCGATATTATTAGCGCCGGTTAATTGCTGTGTTTTGTTGTTTTATTAACATTTTGTTTTTGCCGTACAAGTTGACTCACAAACATTTTTCTGATAATATGTCTTAGGACTTAAGCGGGGACAATAAGACCCCCGCTTTTCTAATCTTTGTTAATACAGGAGATTAAAATGCCGGGAGTATCTGTTTTCGGGGCACAATGGGGTGATGAAGGCAAAGGACGTTTTGTGGATTATCTCGCTCACGAGGCCGACATCGTAATCCGTTACCAGGGCGGCAACAATGCCGGCCATACCATTATTGTTGACGGCCAAAAATTTACTTTGCATCTTATACCTGCGGGCTCCCTTTATGAAGGAAAACTCTGCGTAATAGGGAACGGCGTCGTCATCGACCCGGGCGCTCTTATTGAAGAGATAGATATGCTCTCAAAGCAGGGCATAAACCTTACTGCGCTTAAGATTTCAGACAGAGCGCATATGGTAATGCCTTATCACAGACTTCTTGACAGTATTAATGAGGATATTGCCGACGAAGCTCAAATGATAGGCACAACCAAGCGCGGTATCGGTCCATGTTATACTGATAAGGCAGCACGCACGGGGCTTAGAATGTGTGATTTGATATCAGACAGCTTTCCGCAAAAACTAAAAGCCGCGCTGGATAAGAAGAATGAAATATTGACTAAAATATACGACACAGAACCGCTTGAGTTTAAGCCTATGCTTGATATGTTTTTAGAATATGCAGCCCGGCTCCGCCCTTATATCTGCGATACTGTTCCCGTATGTTACGATTATTACAGGCAGAACAAAAAGCTGCTTTTTGAGGGTGCGCAGGGAATGCTGCTTGACATAGATTTCGGAACATACCCGTATGTTACATCTTCTCACCCGACATCAGGCGGTGTGAGTATCGGTACAGGGCTCCCCCCGGCAGCGCTTACAGAAGTTGTAGGCGTAGTTAAATCATATACCACACGTGTTGGGACAGGACCTTTTGTCACCGAGCTGTTAAATGAAACAGGAGATAAAATAAGGAAAAAGGGACATGAATACGGCGCCACCACCGGCCGTCCGCGCCGTTGCGGCTGGCTTGATCTTGTCATCGTCGGTTTCGCGGTGCGTACCGGCGGTATTACGTCCATGGCATTATCGCGCATGGACACTCTTGGCGGTTTTGAAAACGTAAGGGTATGCACGGCATATGATATAGACGGCAGAATAACAAAAGATTTTCCCGCCTCGCTTGACTGCCTTGCTTTGGCAAAGCCTGTTTATAAAGATTTTACCGGTTGGAGCAGCGATATATCATCGGTACGGCGGTTTGAAGATCTGCCCAAAGCTGCACAACGCTATATAGAGTTTATAGAAAGCGAAATCGGTGTTCCTGTCTCGATGATCGGAGTTGGACCGGAGCGCAGCGAATGCATACTGCGGCATCAGTTTTTTAAATAGCCGCGCAAAACTAAAAAACAAAGTTTACCGTGCCAGACGGGGAGCTAGCGGTGCCCTGAACCTGCAATCCGCTAAAGCAGGGTTTGATTCCCGGTCTGAGGCATAGTATTGTAAGGTATGGAGATGGTAAGGGGCGTTGAGGAATGGGCCCCGTGCAACGGCCGGCCGTGAACCCTGTCAGGCCCTGACGGGAGCAGCAGTAAGCGGAAGCGGTCGTGTGCCTCGGATAAGTCTGTTCTGAGCAACCTGCCGTAAAACCTCTTGTAATGTTGTGTCGAAGACCGGGTGCACGGTATTATTATACCTGCATAACCTCTTTTTTTATAGCAGGAAAAAATGACAGCACGGGCGAATAATAATGTTACAAAGACAATTGTTTACCATTATACGAATGGAGGTAAAATATATATATAAGCGCAGCCTTTTATGACAGGAATCAATAATTCACAGAGAGGAGGCAAACAATATGCGCGTTACAATTTCGGGAAAAGGGATGGAGGTCTCTGATTACTTAAAAGACCTGGTAACAAAAAAAGTATCCAAACTAAAGAGGTATTTCGACGAAGATACTGAAGCGCAGATTACTATGTCTATCCAAAAATCAAGGCATATTGTGGAGGTTACGATTCCGTTTGACGGAATTGTGCTTCGCGGGGAAGAATCTACCGGAGATATGTATGCATCGGTGGACGGAGTAATAAAAAAGCTTGAAAAGCAAATACACAAACACCGTACTGCACTGAAGAGACGGCTGCGCGATGGCGCGTTCACTAAAGAAGACGATATTTACGATACTGCTGAAAAAATGCCGGCAATTGTCCGTACGAAGCGTTTTGTTGTAAAGCCTATGGATATAGAGGAAGCAAAAATGCAGATGGAACTTTTAGGTCATCAGTTTTTTGTATTCCGAAACGCAAAAACAAATGAGATAAACGTGCTTTATCAGCGCCACGACGGCGATTTAGGGCTTATTGAACCGGACGCGGATTGAACTAAAAGGCAGGGAAACCTGCCTTTATTCATATTATGAGAAACCAAGAACGCTTACAGAAAATAATTTACTCCGCTCTCAAAAATTCGCTGATTCTTTTCTCCCGGCACGTTTTTCAAAGTATTTGAAGTGTACCTTTCGGAATGAGCCATTTTTCCTAATATCCGCCCGTCGGGTGAAAACAGTCCTTCTACGGCAAATAAAGAACCGTTAGGGTTGCCTTTCCCCATTGTCGGAATGCCCGCTTCGTCAACATACTGGGTAGCAATCTGGCCTTTGTCGAGAAGTGACTGTGCTTCATCAGTTGTTGCTGAAAAGCGCCCTTCGCCGTGCGATACTGCCACTGTGTGAATATCCCCCAAACTGCACAAGTAAAACCATGGCGACGCGCTTGACGATATGCGCGTCCGCACCGTTTTGGATACGTGACGCCCTATATGATTAAATGTCAGAGTAGGACTATCCGGACGCATATCGCGTATTTCGCCGTACGGCACAAGCCCTAGCTTTATCAGCGCCTGAAATCCGTTGCATATGCCGAGTATCAGCCCGTCCCTGTAAAGCAGATTATGCACAGCATCCGCAACGCGGGGCTCACGTATTAGCGCCGCAATAAACTTGCCTGAGCCGTCCGGTTCGTCACCTCCCGAAAAGCCGCCCGGGAAGAACAGTATCTGGCTGTTATTGATAAGCATTGATAGTTCTGACACGCTGTACTCGATATCCTTTGCGCTTAAATTTCTTATTACAAAGGTTTCGGTAATACCACCGGCGCGTTTAAAGGCATTTGCAGAATCGTATTCGCAGTTAGTGCCGGGAAACACCGGTATTAATATCCGCGGTTTCGCTTTTTTGCCCGAATAAACACTTATATTTTTAGCATAAAATAGCTTATCCGGCGCGCTGCCTTCCGATTTGGCATGCAACGAATAGACACCCGATAATGTGCCTTCATATACTTCGCGCAGTTTCGCAAGAGATACAGATTCGCCGCCAAATTCAATCGAATCACCGCCTGTTGTGCCTATACGCTCGAAATCAAGATTGTTACCCTCAACTATAATATCACCGTATGCTTTGCGTGACATTTCATCAAGTTCGCCCTTGTCAATTATTGCACCTATTTCGTTGCCGAGAGCCATTTTCGCTATGGCCGCAAGTACGCCTCCGCGTTCCACTGCGCAGGCAGAAATTATACTGCCGTTGCCTATGCCCTCAAGCACTTTGGCATATTGTTCTTTTATGCTCCCAAAACACGGCATGCCGTTTTCATCACGCTTTATGCACAGCCGGTATATACCGCTTCCTTCTTTTTTGAACTCGGGAGATATTATGCCGGCTGCTTTTTGTGTACACAGCGCGAACGAGACAAGAGTGGGCGGCACATGTATATCTTCAAACGTGCCTGACATAGAGTCTTTTCCGCCTATTGCGGGCGTTTTCAAGCTGCGCTGCGCCCACCATGCGCCAAGCAGCGCCGCAAGAGGTTTTCCCCAGCTTTTTTCGTCTGTCATCCGCTCAAAATACTCCTGCAGAGTAAGCCATGCCCTGCTTATGTCTCCGCCAGATGCGGTCAGTTTTGCCAGAGACAGCACCACCGAGTAAACTGCGCCTATAAACGGATTCTTTTCCATCATATACGGGTCAAATCCGTACGAAAAAAGACTGGCATCATCACAGTCGCCGTCCGCCGCTATTTTTGCGGCCATTGCCTGTATTGGAGTAAGCTGATTTCTCCCGCCAAGAGGCATATTCACAGAAGACGCGCCTATTGTTGAATCAAACATCTCAATAAGCCCTTTTTTAGAGCATATATTAAGATCGGCAAACATTGCGCAAAGCCTGTCCGAAAGGCTCCCCGAAAACGGCTCTTCAAACAACCCAAAATATTCAAGCCCGGATACGTGTGCGCTGGCCGCGGATGTTGCACCGTTTGTATTTAAAAATTCGCGTTTTATTGATACAATAGGGTTCCCCCTCCATATAAGTTCCATTCGTCCGCAGTCGGTTACTTTTGCAACCTGCGCCGCATGAAGGTTTTCTTTTGCCGCAAGGCATAATACTGCGTCCAGGTCCTTAGGATCAATAACAACCGCCATTCTCTCCTGGCTTTCGGATATTGCAAGCTCTATGCCAGAGAGCCCTTCGTATTTTTTGCGTACCATATCAAGATTAACGCAAACCCCGTCCGCAAGTTCGCCAATCGCAACACAGACGCCTCCTGCGCCGAAATCGTTGCAGCGTTTTACGCGCCTTGAAAAATCACTGTTTCTGAAAAGACGCTGAAGTTTACGTTCAGTTAAAGGATCTCCCTTTTGCACCTCTGCTCCGCAAGTATCAATAGACTGCTTATCATGCGCTTTGGACGAGCCGGTTGCGCCGCCGCAGCCGTCCCTGCCGGTTGCGCCGCCGAGCAGAAGTATCAAATCTCCCGGCTGCGGTTTTTCTCTCACCACATTTTCAGCCGGCGCAGCGCCTACAACCGCGCCTATCTCCATACGTTTCGCCTTATAACCCGGGTGATAGATCTCATCCACAAGCCCGGTGGCAAGCCCAATCTGGTTACCGTAAGACGAATATCCCGCAGCCGCGTCTCTGCATATTTTCCGCTGAGGCAGCTTGCCCGGCATGGTGTCTGCTATCGCCTCGCGCGGGTCTCCGCTTCCGGTAACTCGCATAGCATGATAAACATAACTCCTGCCCGAGAGAGGATCACGTATAGCGCCGCCAAGACAAGTAGCCGCACCGCCGAAAGGCTCAATTTCTGTAGGGTGGTTGTGCGTTTCGTTTTTAAACATAATAAGATAATCGCGCTGTTTGCCGTCAACGGTTATTTTCTGCCGGATTGAACATGCGTTTATTTCGTCGGATTCGTCAAAATCCTTCATCAAGCCTTTTTGCTTAGCTTCCTTAGCATAAAGTGTGGCAATATCCATAAAACAGATATCTTTTTTACTGCCTGTTTTTTCTCTTGCTTTTATATATTCCCCGTATACCGCTTTTACGTTTTGGGCAGTTTCGTCAAACGTAACGGAAGACAGCTTAGTTAAAAATGTAGTATGGCGGCAATGGTCAGACCAGTATGTATCTATAACCCGGATTTCCGCAAGCGTGGGGTCCCTCTGCTCGTCATCACGATAATAAGCCTGTACAAATTTAATATCCTCATAACTCATAGCAAGCGCATAGCTGTTTATTACATCTTTTAAGCCGTTTTCATTAAGCGTACAAAAGCCGTTGATTACAGGCACATCCACAGGTTCAGACAGCACTTCATACAGCGTGTTTGGCAGCTTAGGTGAAGCTTCCCGCGAGTCTACCGGGTTTATGACGTAATTTTTTATATCCAAAGCATCGGCGGGGCTGATACCGCTTAACACGTATACATTTGCGCATTTTACAATAGGCCTTGCGCAGCGCACGGCCAGCTCGGTACATTGGGCTGCGCTGTCTGCGCGCTGGTCGTACTGGCCGGGCAGAAACTCTACCGCAAAAACAATGTCGCTTTCTTCTGTTTCAACATTATCAAAGTGAACAATGTCAACTGCCGGTTCCGAAAACACGGTTCCTAAAACGGATTGAAAACTTATATCATCAAGCCCCTCTATGTCATAACGGATAAGCATTCGAACACCCTTAAGCTCCGTTTTTCCCAATATAGACCGAAAGTCTGCGAGAGCTCGTTTCGCCGCAACGTCAAATCCGTCTTTTTTTTCCACAAATATGCGTCTTACCTGTGTCATTGTTAACTCCTAGCATACGATATAAAAGCAGTATATCTTTTTTTTTACTCTTGCGCAACATAGCCTTTAAGCAACATATTATGCAGCGTAAATATTACTTTTTGCTTTTAAAATTCTCTCATATAGACTATAATATATATAATATTGTAGATTTGGTTTGTTAAATTAAAAAACGCAATATGCTAACATACAAATGATACTCGACCGGAGGACGAATTTAAATGCTTCATATAGGCAAAGATGCGATGGTGCCTCTTAAAGATATTGTGCTTATACTTGATTATAAAGAAGCAATGGTAAATAACGATACGAACGCTTTTTTAAAAAAACTAAGCGATTGCGCGCATACTTTTTATATTGAAGAATTTAATATAAAATCTGTGGTTATTGCGCGGTTTTTAAAAAAAGATTTCATCTATTATTCACCCATATCACCGTCAACGCTTTATAAACGTTCCAAACAAAAACAATAATTTTTTATTTGTTTAAATTTTAAGAAAACTGCGGTAGCTGCGAAAGCAAACCGTTAATATAACAAGTTTTTACTAAGGAGATATTATGCAGGACTTAAATCAAAATTACAATGCATCTCAAATACAGGTGCTTGAAGGTTTAGAGCCGGTACGAAAAAGGCCGGGTATGTATATTGGTTCCACGGATGAGAAAGGATTGCACCACCTTGTTTACGAAGTTGTGGATAATTCTGTAGATGAGGCAATGGCAGGTTACTGCGACAAGATAACCGTAACATTAAAATGCGATGGCAGCGTCTGCGTGACGGACAATGGACGCGGCATACCGGTAGATATTCAACAGAAAGTAGGCAAATCGGCGCTTGAAGTTGCTTTAACTATGCTGCATGCGGGCGGAAAGTTCGGCGGGGACGGCTATAAGGTTTCCGGCGGGCTTCACGGCGTCGGCGTTTCGGTAGTAAACGCTTTGTCTCAAAAGCTGGTTGCACAGGTTTGCCGCAACGGCAATATATACAGTATGACGTTTATGCGCGGTGAACCTACGGGCGAAATAGAGATTGTCGGCAAAACCGAAGACACCGGCACAATTATACAATTCTGGCCGGACACACAGATTTTTGAGACGGTTGAATTTATATTTGATACGCTGCGGGCACGGATGCGCGAACTGGCTTTTTTAAACAAAGGCGTGCGTATCATAATCGATGACGAACGCACAGATAAGCATTACGATTACTGCTTTGAAGGCGGTATAATAGAGTTTGTCAAATATTTAAACAAAAACAAAGCAACCCTTCATCCGCAGCCTATTTATTTTTGTTCGGAAAAAGACGGTACTACCGTAGAGATTGCTATACAGTACAACGAGTCATATAACGAAAATATTTTTACATATGCCAATAACATACCCACTCACGAGGGCGGAACGCATCTTGTGGGTTTCAAATCCGGTTTAACTCGGGTTATAAACGACTATGCGCGGCGTTTTAACATGATAAAGGATAAGGAAGAAAACCTTTCTGGCGAGGATATTCGCGAAGGATTAACCGCCGTTATAAGCGTAAAAATTCTTGAACCCCAGTTTGAAGGACAGACAAAAACAAAGCTTGGCAACAGCGAAGTACGTCCGTTGGTTGACGGCGCAATGGGACAGGAATTTAAAGCTTTTCTTGAAGAAAACCCCTCTGTCGCGCGCGAGATAGTCAGCAAATGCCTTATAGCGCGGCACGCACGCGAGGCGGCGCGAAAGGCGCGTGAATTAACAAGGCGCAAATCCGCGCTGGAGAGCGCCTCTCTGCCCGGCAAACTTGCCGATTGCAGCGAGCGTGACGCGGAAAAATGCGAGATATTTTTAGTTGAGGGAGACAGTGCCGGAGGCAGCGCCAAGCAGGGCAGAGACCGCCGTTTCCAGGCCATACTTCCACTGCGAGGTAAAATACTAAATGTTGAAAAAACACGGCAGGATAAAGCGCTTGCCAATGCTGAAATCCGCACAATGGCAACCGCCTTCGGGGCGGGCATAGGCGAAGAATTCGATGTTACCAAGCTGCGGTATAACCGTATAATCTGTATGACTGATGCGGATGTTGACGGCAGCCATATACGAATACTTCTTCTTACGTTTTTTTACCGGTATATGCGCGAACTTATTGACGCTGGGCATGTATATATTGCACAGCCGCCGCTTTACAAAGTAACCAAAAACAAAACGGAAAAATACATATACAGCGATTCAGAGCTTGAAGGGTACCTCAATGAAATAGGCCGCGACGGCATTTCGATTCAACGCTATAAAGGTCTTGGCGAAATGAATCCCGAGCAGCTTTGGGATACAACTATGGACCCGGAGAAAAGAACGCTTCTTAGGGTAACGCTTGATAATGCAATTGAGGCTGAAGAGATATTCACAATACTGATGGGCGATGCGGTTGAACCGCGGCGGGAATTTATCGAACAAAACGCCAAGCTTGTTGTGAATCTGGACGTATAGGGAGCATATAAAAATGGAAAGAAAATCAATTTTACCTATAGATATAGAAAAAGAAATGAGAACATCGTTTATATCATATGCGATGGCTGTTATTATAAACCGTGCGCTGCCTGACGTACGCGACGGATTAAAACCTGTACACCGCCGTATTCTTTATTCTATGAGCGAGCTGTCACTTTCTCCGGACAAGCCTTTCCGTAAAAGTGCGCGCATTGTGGGCGATGTTTTGGGCAAATATCATCCTCACGGTGATTCTGCGGTATATATGGCTATGGTACGCATGGCGCAGGATTTTTCAACAAGGCACCTTTTAGTCAGCGGTCACGGAAACTTCGGAAGTGTAGACGGCGATGCTCCCGCGGCAATGCGTTATACGGAAGCGCGCCTTTCTCCCATTGCAATGGAATTGCTGCGCGATATAGAAAAAGATACGGTAGATTTTATGCCGAACTTTGACGAGACACTTATGCAGCCGACCGTGCTACCGGCAAAATTCCCTAACCTTCTTGTAAACGGCACGGGAGGAATAGCCGTCGGCATGGCTACCAATATACCGCCTCATAACCTTGCTGAAGTTATTGACGCGGTTGTCTGCCTTATTGACGATGCTGATGCGGACATAGATTCGCTTATGCAATATGTAAAGGGACCGGATTTCCCTACAGGCGGCATTGTAATGGGCACCTCAGGCATAACTTCGGCATATCATACCGGACGGGGCAAAATCTGCGTACGCGCCCGTGCCGAAATAGAAGAGTTCAAAGCGGGAAGGCAGCGCATTATAGTAACTGAGCTGCCTTATCAAGTCAACAAAGCGGCGCTGATTTCACGTATAGCAGAGCTTGTGCAGGACAAGAATTTAGATGGCATATCAGATATTCGCGATGAAAGCGACAAAAGCGGTATGCGTATAGTTATTGAACTGAAAAGAGACGTTAACGCTAATGTTGTTCTAAACCGTTTATATAAGCACACACAGATGCAGGATACCTTTGGGGTTATAATGCTGGCTCTTGTAGACGGAGAACCTAAGGTTTTAAACTTAAAGGAGCTTTTATTTCACTATGTTGAGCACCAGAAAGACATAGTTGTACGGCGCACAAAGCACGAGCTTGAAAAAGCCAAAGCACGCGCACATATACTTGAAGGCCTTATCATTGCTCTTGACAACATTGACGAAATTGTCGAGCTTATCAAGAAATCTCCCGATGTGCCCACCGCAAAAGACTCTTTAATGACTCGTTTTGCTTTGAGCGATAAACAAGCGCAGGCTATACTTGACATGCGCCTGCAAAGGCTTACAGGGCTTGAAAGAGATAAAATACAAAGCGAATACGAAAAGCTTATAGAGCGTATTGCGTATTTGAACCAGGTTCTCAATACCCCGCAGATGGTGCTGGATATTATAAAACAGGAACTGCTTGAGGTAAAACAGAAATACGCTGACGACCGCAGGACAGAAATTACTTTTTCTGCGGATGACATCGACCTTGACGAACTTATTCAGGAAGAAGAGATGGTAGTTACGCTTACTCATTTCGGATACATAAAACGAATACGCTCCGATGCGTACCGCACTCAAAAACGCGGCGGAAGAGGCATTACAGGATTAACAGCACGCGAAGAGGACTTCGCCGAGCATGTGTTGATAACGTCTACGCACAGTCAGCTTCTGTTCTTTACGAATATGGGCAAAGTATACAGGCGCAAATGCTACGCGTTACCTGAAACGGGACGGACAGCCAAAGGTATAGCAATAGTCAATCTTCTGTCACTTGATGCAGGCGAGAAAGTGTCAGCCGTATTTCCGGTTATGGAAACAGATGAGGACACAATGCTTACTATGGTTACAAAGAACGGCATTATTAAAAAAACATCAGTAAGCGCATTTAAAAATATCCGTCAGTCGGGGCTTATTGCAGTCGGTTTAAGGGACGGCGATGAACTGATAGGAGTTCTTTTAACAAGCGGCAGCGATGAGATAATTGTGGGTACCACAAAAGGAATGTCCATTAAGTTTTCCGAAGAAGATGTTAGAGATATGGGGCGAACGGCTATAGGCGTTAAAGCTGTAACTCTGCGTGATAAAGACAGCGTTGTCGGCGCAAGCGTAGTGAAGAAAGACTGCGATGTGCTTGTAATAACTCAAAACGGTTATGGTAAACGTACCCCTGTATCAGAATACAAGCTTCAGAGGAGAGGCGGCATAGGCATAAAAACGCTGAACATAACAGAAAAAACAGGCGATTTATGCGCAATCGGCGTTGTAGAGGGAAACGAAGATCTGATGCTTATTAATGATGCGGGTATTATAATACGTACAAAAGTAAGTGAGATATCTGTTTTCGGCAGGGATACACAGGGCGTTCGTTTAATGAATGTGGATGAAGATACCAGCGTAGTATCCGCTGCGCTAGTTAATCCGGATGATGACGAGAATGACGTCGAAAATTGAACCCCTTTTTGCAAACAGTAAAAAGGAATACATATTTTTTGTGGAGGCTCTTGCAAATGTATACCATATGTTGTACAATGCGTGTAAATAATTTGTATCACGGTGGTATTCTTAAAGAGACCGGGACAAATATGCGTATTCCTTCTTCCGGTATTAGTTTTGGTTTGCAGCGCGTAGAGGGGGCTCTTGGATTATTGAAGGAATATGCCGGATTCGGGGAGGCTTAATAACCTCCCCGTATTTTAATCAGGGGAATTGTTTTGAGATACAGGAAAAGACGTTTATGGCTCCTTAAGCAAAAACATATAAGAATAGTTATTATTGTAATTTCCGTCGTTGTTGTTCTCTCAGTAATATTTGCCGTTTTATCGGCGCTGGGTAAAAAGGCCGAAACCTCTGATGCTGTAAACTCGGTATTATCCAAAGGTATGATAAATATTGGCCTTAGGAGCGACCTTGGATCGATTTGCAGCTATAATGCTCAAACATCCGAATTTGAAGGTTATGAGAAGGATGTGGCAGATGAAATAGTAAACCGTTTGTTTAAAGAGGGCATTATTGTAAACTATATTGAGGTAAATTCGAAGACAAAAAGCGCCATGCTAAGGCGCGGGGATATAGACCTTGCCCTTACAGCATCCATTGGAATAAAGTCGAGCGGAATAAATTTTACATCATCATACTATTCGGATGCATCAGCTGTTCTTGTTGCCAATGATCATATTGAAAATATACGCGGCCTTGAAGGCGGAACTGTCGCCGTTATATACGGCACACCGCAGGCACAGGATATCGGAAATGATATAATAAAACTAGAAGAATATTTTAACTCTATAGATATCGTTGTTAATATTAAAACATATGCATCATATCCCGAGGCAGTAGCCGCTTTACAAAATGGTTTTATCGACGGAGTATGCGCCGGAGAAAATATGCTTAAGTTATTCGGTAAAAAGGGAATGATTTTATTACCTGATTACTTTATGCCCAATGAATATTGTGTTGAGGTGAGCGATAAGCTCGGGGCTTTTTACAGGGCTGTTGATGCGATTATCAATGAAATGAAACAGGATGGAACTTTTGACGAATTGATGATAAAGTGGAAACTGACCAATTATGCTTTAGTAATAGATCAAAATTAAGTAACGGGAGGTTTTACTATGAACAGCGGGCTTATCAGAGTAGCGGCGGCTGTACCTGCGGTTACAGTGGGCAATCTGCATAAAAATAAAGAAAACATATCGGCTATGATAAATGATGCACAGCAAAACGGCGTATCAATAGTTGCCTTTCCTGAACTTTGCATTACTTCATATACGCTTGGAGATTTGTTTCGGCAGGCGAACCTGCTTGAACAAAGCGAAAAAATGCTTCAAGACTTACTGGAGGAGACAAAGAATACAAAAGTGCTGGCTGTTATCGGCATGCCTGTTTATTCATCCGACAAGCTTTATAACGCTGCCGTCGTTATACAATCCGGGCGTATTTTGGGTGTTGTCCCTAAAACATTTATACCGAATTATTCAGAATATTATGAACAGCGCTGGTTTGCTTCAGGTATCAATGTAGTTAACCAAACCGTAAAGTTGTGCGGGCACAATGTGCCCTTTGGAACGGATATTTTATTCGAGTGCCCGTATATACGCGGCCTGGTGATTGGTATAGAGCTATGTGAGGATTTATGGGTTCCGTTTCCGCCGCATGCCTACCAGGCAATGGCCGGCGCAACGGTCTTTATAAATATCTCCGCAAGTAATGAACTGGCCGGAAAAAGCGAATACCGTCAGGAGCTTATAAAGCAGCAATCCGGCCGTTTTATAGGAGGGTTTTTATACGTATCTGCAGGGCCGGGCGAATCCACTACTGATACGGTATTCGGAGGACATGCGGTTATTGCGGAAAACGGAAACATACTGTTAAACTCCCCTCGGTTTAGATTTGATTCGCACATGAATATTACCGAGTTTGACCTGCACCGCTTAACTCACGATCGTATACTTAAAAACACTTTTATTGCTCAAAGTTCCGGCCGGCAGTATAAAAGAATAGCATTTGATGCCGCACAGGTTTCGCCTAAATACAGAAGCATTTATAAAACACCTTTTGTTCCTAAAGATACAAAAAAACTAGAATCGCGCTGTCGGGAAGTATTCGACATACAGGTTACGGCATTAACAAAAAGGCTTTTGCATATCGGGTCAAAGAATATTATTGTCGGTGTATCGGGTGGGCTAGATTCCGCCTTGGCTCTTTTAGTCTCATGCCAGGCGGCAAAACTCTCAGGTCTTTCCAAAAAAGCGGTTACCGGAGTGGTTATGCCGGGGCTTGGCAGCACTGATATAACACAGGATATCGCAAGGCGGCTTATAAAAGCTGTCGGTGCTACGCTTACCGAAATAAATATAGTTGACGCAACAAAAGCTCATCTTGATGATTTAGGGCACTGCGGTAAAGCCGATATAACGTATGAGAATGCGCAGGCACGAGAACGCACACAAGTATTGATGGACCTCGCCAATAAAAACAATGGCATTGTGGTAGGGACAGGCGATTTATCCGAACTAGCTCTCGGGTTCTGCACATACGCGGGCGATCAGATTTCAATGTACGGGGTTAACGCAGGCGTTGCCAAAACCCTCATACACCAAATGGTACTTTACTTATCACGCAATAAAAAAGAACTCAACGAGATAATGAAAGAAATTGTAGCCATTCCCCCGTCGCCGGAACTAAAGCCGCCCGATAAAGAAGGCATGCGTCAGGATACTCAGCAGCAGATAGGACCTTACGTGCTTAACGACTTTTTCATGTACTATATGCTTAGATTTGAAATGACGCCGCGCAAAATACTTCTGCTTGCAAACCATGCTTTTAATGAATACAGCGAGGCTTATATTAAAGAGCAGTTAAAAAAATTCTACCATAGGTTTTTTTCATCGCAATTTAAGCGTTCATGTATGCCTGACGGTCCTAAAGTAGGCAGCGTATCCCTATCTCCCCGCGGAGACTGGAGAATGCCTTCGGATGCAGATGTTAGATTGTGGATATCTGAATTGGAATAGCTGATAAATGTCCAAAAAGGCTTTACGACTTTTTATGCTTCTTTGTAGTAAACATCGAGCAATAATTCCAGCGTTTCTTTTTCGTCGTGTATAATCACTGAAGAACCGTCTATTCTTTTAGATTCACCGGGAATTGAAATTTGCCTGATTTCATCGATTTTTACTTTCTTGAGCAGCTTGGCAAAATCGAGCATATTGTCTGTATTAAGATTTGTATTAACATATTTTTGCAGTTCATCATACAGCGAAAGAATTATGTTCACTTCTCCCATGTTTTTTATCTTCTTAGCAAGCGCAATCATAAATGTTCGCTGACGGGCAGCCCTTGTTATATCTCCCCCTGCAGTATCGTGCCTATTGCGTATATATTCTTCGGCTGCGCTGCCTTTTAGCAGCACCGTCTCGCCTTTTCCGCCAACTCCGGGTATATTAGCATCTAGCTTAACCTCTACGCCTCCTACGGCAGAAGCCACCTTTGTAATACCGTCCATATCTATGCTTGCATAAAAACCGACGGGTATATCAAGTGTGAAGCCTAAAGGTTCCGTAAGCTCGCATTCACGCTGCAAAAACATCTGTACGCAATTCATTGAATTAGCAGGTCGGTATTCTTTGCTGCCGCCGTAAGCGTATGCTGCATTAATCTTTGCCTGCACAGTACTTTTAATGGCACCCGAACTATCAATCTTATACATTGTCGTATAAGTGTCGCGCGGTATAGAAATCAACGTTGCTGTTTCCTCAACGGTATCAACCGCACATACCATCACCATATCGCTTCTGTAACCTTTATTATTTTTACGTCGTACCGCATCAGAATCTATTCCAAGAAACAGAAGATTAACAATGCCTTCATTTCTCATATATGTCTTGCCGTTATAGCTGATTGTTTTAAAAACAGGAGTTTCAATGCTGTCAGGATCAGCTTGACCTTCCGTATTTTCAGTAATAATAATTTTCGGATTATTGAAAAGAGACTCGTAGCCGCTGCTTTTTATACGCATACTTAAAAGTATTCCAACAACCGCTGCGCCTATTATAAGAACAGTAAGCACACTCAATAATGCTGAAATTGCTTTTCTGTTTGCATTTTTATGATTAGTCTTTTTAACGTCGGGAACTTGTATTTGCAACAGATTACTTCCTTTTATTCAACCTAAACTTACCAAATCAGTAATTGTTATAATAATCGCCTTTTCGGTAATCGTATACAGTGCCGTTCGCATAATATTCCATATTATCAAGCGCAAGCCCTGTCCCGATAGCAACACATGATACGGCATCCTCCGCTACATAACAGGGAATTCCGGTTTTTTCGCTAAGCAGCCTGTCCAGCCCGTACAGTAAAGAACCGCCACCTGTCATACATATTCCGTTTTCCGCGATATCCGAGGCCAGTTCCGGCGGAATACGTTCAAGCACCCCGTGAAGAGTTTCCATCATAGCATTAAGCGGCTCTTCAAGAGCCTCAATTGTTTCATTTGAGCTTATGGTTACAACCTTCGGGAGTCCGGATATAAGGTTTCGTCCCGCAACCTCCATATAAATCTGCTCCTTACGCGGAAATGCGGAACCTATGTTTATTTTTATTTCTTCAGCCGTCCTATCGCCTATAAGCATATTATGTTTCTTTTTCATATAACGAAGTATAGCTTCGTCAAATTTATCACCGGCTATCTTGACAGAATCACTCAAAACAATGCCCCCAAGCGATATAACCGCAACATCAGTCGTACCGCCGCCTATATCAACGACCATATTTCCATAAGGAGCCGATACATCAATGCCTGAGCCAATAGCTGCAGCCATAGGTTCTTCTATAAGACCGGTATGACGCGCACCTGCTTCCTCTGTGGCTTCAATTACTGAACGCCGTTCCACTTCGGTAACACCCGAAGGAACACAGACAATTACCCGGGGTTTAAAAAAGAGCCGCCGGCCGATAACTTTGCGTAAAAAATAACGCAGCATACGTTCTGTATCATGGAAGTTGGAAATTACGCCGTTGCGAAGCGGTCTTACCGCTACTATATTGCCCGGTGTTCTGCCGAGCATAACGCGGGCTTCCTCGCCTATGGCAATAATTTCCCCGGTATTTCTGTTTACTGCAACTACCGAGGGCTCGCGAAGTACAATTCCTTTTCCTTTTACATACACAAGTACGCTTGCTGTACCCAGATCCAACCCTATATCATTAAACTCAAACATTCCCATTGTATCCAAGCCCCTTCAGATTGTAATTTCTATATCCGTTTTTATATGCAGACTAATATATACTATAATATAAATCTTTTTTTTTTTCAACATACAGATTTATCGTTGGTAATTACTATTGTTTTCCATTTGGTAATCACATATAAGGTTTACTGGTCATTTAGTAATGGCAACAACAGCTTTTGTAAATCGCTTAAAGTGCAAATGCGCACTGCAGCCTCACGAAGTCTTGATGCTCCCGGCAGGCCTTTAAAATACCATGAAGCGTGTTTTCTTATTTGCCGCATTGCAAGCGGTTCACCTTTATATTCGCAGCAAAGGCTTGCCTGTCGCAAAAGCATTTGTGCCCTCTCCTTTATTGTCGCAGGTATTATTTCTCCCGTTTGCATATAGCGTTGTATTTCCCGGAATATAAAAGGATACCCTAATGCTCCTCGCGCAACCATAACAGCATCGCAGCCGGTTTTATTAAACATTTCGCATGCGTCAAATGCGGAAAAAACATCACCGCTTCCTATAACGGGTATGCCAATAGCTTTTTTTACATTCTCAATTATACGAATATCAGCCTTGCCGCTGTAAAATTGCTGCCGGGTACGTCCATGTACTGTTACCGCACTGGCTCCGGCCTGCTCTGCCATTTGCGCAAATTCCACTGCATTTATACTGTTTTCGTCCCATCCTTTTCTAAATTTTACAGTAACAGGCGTTTTTGATGCAGCAGCTGCAGTTTTAATCAGCTGCATGGCCAGACCTGGATTTTTCATAAGAGCACAGCCTTCCTCATTCCCGGTAATTTTCGGAGCAGGGCACCCCATGTTAATATCGAATAACGCTATGCGGCTGCCATACGTTTCCGATAACAGTTCTATGCACACTGCAAGGGAATATGAATCGCTTGAAAACAGCTGTACGCCCAGATGCCGTTCATTTTTCGCAAAACGCAAAAGCGAAGCAGTTTTTTTTGAACCAAACTCCAACCCCTTTGCACTTACCATTTCTGTATAACAAAACTTCGCGCCTTGTTCAATACATACGTGACGGAAGGCAGCATCAGTTATGCCCGCCATCGGCGCGAGAAATACTCCGGAAATAATCAATCTTCGATTATCTCCTCACTATTAATTATTAAATCTGTTGAAACAGGTTCTAAAACAGGCGTCAACGTTGGGTCGGGTGCAGGGGGCGGTTTTGGCAGCATTTCTACAAGTTCAAGAGAAGCAATACGCCAGTTGTCCTCAAAACGCATAAGGGTTATATCATATACAGCGTTATCCCACTCAGGCGGCGTTTCGTTTAATTCTACCGTCTGGTCTGCAATAACATATAACTCCCCCCTGATTTTTGTTATTTCTTCCGTAACACGCAGTTTAACGGTATTATGCCATGGAAGAATAACCGCGAATCCGGTTTTAACATTATGTTCATAACTTGATACTATATAAGGCCTGTATGCATCTGTATTAAGCAACATATCGTGTTCAAGAAAATTCTTGGAAAACACTTTTATAAGCGCCGTAGGATCGTTTCCCTTAATAACCACATCGGCTCTAAGATTTAAACCGTCTTTTATGAGTACCTGAACATTCATATAATCCATGGCTGCAAAAAAGGATAACAAAACAAGACCGATTATAAGCGCTATAAGAATTAATCGGGAAAAAAAGTACCACAGAAATCGCAACACTACTCCCCAGGTCGGAGACAAAAATATCACCCCTTGTTTATTAACCAATATACCACAACTACATTTTATCCACAATACAAATCAAATGCCTCAATAATACACTGTACAATCTATGTATTTTTTTGTAGAATGTTATCAACATCATAAGGAGCATGTTTATGTTTTACATAATATTTAATCCTACCGCAGGAGCAGGACGCTCCTATAAAGCCATGAATATTGTTACTACTTATCTTAAAGAAAACGGTATCGAATATAAGGATGTGCAAACCGAATATAAACGCCACGCTGTTATGCTGGCCAGGGAAGCCATAGGCAAACATTATGACGGTATAATATCTGTCGGCGGAGACGGCACTCTTCTCGAGATTGCCGGAGAATTATCCGGTTCAGATGAAAAACTCGGCATTATACCTGCGGGCACAGGAAATGATTTTCGCCAGTCTGTCGGCGTTCCAAAGGATATATTAAGTGCGCTTAAAATAATACTTTCGGGAAATACAAAAATGGTAGACATCGGTATCCTCGGAGATCAGCCGTTCCTCAATGTTGCCGGTACAGGTTTTGACGTAAATGTTTTACATAATACGCAAAAGGTCAGAAAATTTTTTACAGGAGGTCTTGCATACTTTTTAGGCATTGTTATGTCAATATTAAAATACAAGAGCATAAAATTATACATAACAGCAAACGGTCAGAATTTTACACGGGACGTTCTGCTTATTGCAGTAGCAAACGGCAAGTGTTACGGCGGAGGCCTTTATGTTGCGCCAAACGCTTGCGTACAGGACGGCCTTTTTAATGTGTTAATACTAAACCGGGTAGCAAAATGGCGCATATTGTTTGAACTCCCAAGGCTTAAAAAGGGGCAAATAGACAAAATATCAGTAGCTGAAGAGTTTAAATGCAGTGAAATAACAATTGATTGCGATAATCAGCAGGAATTTAATATTGATGGTGAAATCTACGGACAAACGCCAAAAACACTTGCCGTCAAAACATCGGCACTTAATATTTTTTGTCCGCAATAATTATTATTAATAAACTTATTATTAATATCGTGTTATTAAACATATTCCGCCTTTTTTTTGCTGTATGATATAATTACACTATCAAAAAGCTTTTTGCGAGGTTGTAATGGATATATATAAAAAAAATAAGAAAAAGCGGATACAAAAAAAGAAACTTGCTTTTTTAATTATAGTTGTTATATCTATTATTATTTTTATTGTCGGGTTATTTATGGTGCTTACAAAAGGCAGGGAAATATCCGATACAATGATAAAACTTCCTTTTGCATCAAATGTTAAGTGTTTTGGTATGGGACAAAATATTGTATATTTAGATCAGGAATATCTGACCTGTCTTGATCTTTCCGCTAACATCGTTTGGCAGCTTGGTTTGTTTTCAAGCGGACTTGAGCTTACATATAACGACGATATTATAATAGCCAACAGCAGCTCTGTGATACAGGTGGTAAATTCGCAAGGACAGCACCGCTTTTCAAGACAGCTAGACAGTACTATTCTTTCTGCACGAGCCGGTAAAAATAAAATTGCAGTATATGTCCGCCAAGAACAGGTTGAACAATCTCCGGCCTATATTCTAATATTTGATTTAAACGGGAACGAACTGTTCAAGATTGAGGTAACCGATGATTATATACTTGATTATGGGTTTGATGCAGAAAGCAGCAGCCTTTATTTACTTAAGCTTGATGTTTCGGGAAGCGTACCTATATCGCTAATATCAACTTACCGTCCCGAAACACAGTCTATGACAGGCATAAAGGAGTTAAAAGACCAGCTTGTAAGCAGGCTGCATATCATTGGAGAATATATTTATGCTGTCGGAACAAACCGTCTGACAGTGTATAATTCTTTTCTAAGTTCGGATGATAAATCCGTAATGGTTTATGGATGGCTGCTCAATGATATATGCAGGCTGCCTGATCCGAGGTTTGTATTTATACCTGCCCAAAACGAAGGTGCAATTGATATAGCGCGTATAATTAAAGGCTCTGGGAGCGAAGTGTCTATCAATCTTCCTCCTGATATTTTCGATATAATTCATGGCAAGGATAAAATATATTGCTTTGCAAATAAAAATATTTTCGTATATACTGTTGACGGCAAATACGAAAGAACATATTCTTTTTCTTTTGAAATAAACAGTGTAAAACGTGCATTCGGAAATTATGTGTTCATCACAAAGGACAGCGATGTTTATATTATGCCTTTGCCGTAATGCCCTATTGGAGGTTTTGACGTGAATCTGATTAATATATTTTTTCTGCTGATTATCGCAGTCATTATCCTTGAAGGTGTTCACCGCGGATTTTTACACTCTGCTTTAAGCCTTGGTGCGTTTTTTATTTCCCTTATTACATCGTACCTTTTTTATCCTGTAATGTCTGCTGCAATAAAAAATAATCATACAATGTATGATTATTTTGTTTACTACACGGAGGGCGCTGAGAAAATCGCTTCATTTGAAAATACTCGGCTGCTCGTTGACAGAATATCCGAAAACCAGTTAAACGAAGTATTATCAACTTCCAATTTGTCTGAACCTTTTTTAACTCTTATACGACAAAATGTTGAATCAAAAGCATTTGCCGCACAGGGAGCAACCACACTCGGGGAATATTTCAACTTAACTCTTGTGTCGGCAGTGATTAACCTTATTTCTTTTATTATAATATTTTTATTGGCCCGTGTTATATTTTCTTTTGTACTCGGAGCTGTCAACTATACGGTCCAGCTTCCTGAGCTTCGGCAATACAACCGTTCTATGGGCGCACTTTTCGGATCAATAAGAGGGTTTTTGTTTTGCTTTCTAATCGCGTCTGTAATACCGGTTATAATACTTGTATTGCCCGTTCAGCAAATCACAGAATATTATAAGGGTTCAGATATAGCAGTTTTCTTAAGTGAAAATAATTTTTTCTGGCATTTTATAAGGACTGTAGTTTAATATGTTTCACGTGAAACAATTATTTTGTTTCACGTGAAACATTCATCAGCTTAATTGCATGTTATTAAAAAATCGAATAACGCATTGAGCTGTTCTTTGTTGTAATATGCAAGAATTATTTTTCCCGACTTTAAGTCTCCAGATATTTGAACTTTAGTGCCAAGAGCAGCAGTTAGGCTTTTTTCTGCCGACTCAATTTCCGGCTGCTTGCTTGATATTTTCTTTTCTTTCCGGTTATCGCCTAAAGATTTTATTATCTGTTCGGCAGCGCGTACTGAAAGCCTCTGTTTTATAATGCGGTTGGCTAGTTTCTGCTTTTCCTCATCGCTTTCGAGCGATAATAGACACCGCGCATGTCCGCTTGAAATTAAACCCGTTACTATCATCGAGCGTATATTATCTGGCAAGGTTATAAGACGCAGCGTATTTGCTATTGAGCTTCTTGATTTGCCAAGCCTTGCGGAGAGCTGCTCTTGTGTCAGATTATACTCACTCATAAGCATACGCATCGCTTCCGCTTCTTCAATCGGATTTAAATCCTCGCGCTGAAGGTTCTCAACAAGAGAAACCTCCATCAGTTCCGCCTTTGAGCATTCTTTAATTACTACCGGAACGTTTGTCAAACCTGCCAGGCGTGCAGCCCGATACCGCCGCTCTCCCGCGACAATTGTATAACGCGATCCTTCTTTTTGCACAATGATAGGCTGTACGATACCATATGCTTTTATTGACTGTGCAAGCTCCGAAAGTTTTTCGTTGTCAAAATGCTTTCTTGGCTGAAGACTATTAGGGTCAATATCGTTTACGTCAATCATAGCAAGACCTGTTGCAGATTCGGATGTTTTAGGTCCTTCTCCGATAAGTGCCCCTAACCCTTTACCGAGACGTTGTTGTTTCATTATTCTCTTCCCTCATGGTATTCTATTATTTCGTCTGCCAAATCATTATAACACTGTGTTCCAAGACATGCGGCATCGTAGCGAATAACAGGAAGCCCGAAGCTCGGCGCTTCCCCCAGTCTTACATTTCGCGGAATAATAGTCTTATAAACTTTATTCTTAAAATACTTTTTTACTTCTTCTACTACCTGAATAGAAAGATTTGTACGGCCGTCAAACATAGTCAGCACAACTCCCTCAACCTCCAGCGACGGGTTTAAATTCGTTTTTACCAGTTTTATTGTATTTATAAGCTGTGAGAGCCCCTCTAATGCATAGTATTCACATTGTATAGGGACCAGTATTTTATCTGCAGCTGTAAGTGCGTTTACAGTTATAAGCCCAAGCGAAGGAGGGCAATCCATAAAGATAAAATCATAATCATCACGCAATGTTTTTAAAGCCTGTTTTAATATCTGTTCACGAGCTATACGCGATACAAGCTCAACCTCTGCGCCCACTAAGTCAATGTTCGCAGCGATTATATCAAGTGTGTTTATCATCGTTTTTATTACTGCATTGCGCGCATCAATTCCGTTTATCAAAATATCATATGCCGAATGTTCAACATTATTTTTATCTACTCCGAGGCCGCTTGTAGAGTTTCCCTGAGGATCAATGTCTATAAGCAAAACATTCTTACCTTTTTCTGCGATGCAGGCGCTTAGATTAACAGCCGTTGTCGTTTTTCCGACACCGCCTTTTTGATTTGCTATGGCGATTA
>CAZSMH010000001.1:86244-98159 GCA_964607965.1 uncultured Christensenellaceae bacterium | reverse complement strand
CCACTTGACAAAACAGAAACGGAAAACTATCCTAGTACCAAGGCAAAACGCCTTTGCGCTTTTTAGCGCACTTTCTTATAAAACCGCAGGAGATGTTAATGAAAAAGTACTATATTACAACGCCTATTTACTACCCAAGCGACAAGCTGCATATCGGTCATACCTACACAACAGTCGCGGCGGACGCACTTGCGCGTTTTAAGCGCCAGACGGGCTATGATGTTATGTTCTTAACCGGCACAGACGAGCACGGTCAAAAAATAGAACGTGTAGCGGCGGCGGCAGGCAAAAAGCCTAAGGAATATGTTGATGATATAGTTGCAGGCGTCAAAAAGCTGTGGAAGCTTATGAATATCTCTAATGACGATTTTATAAGGACAACGGATGAACGCCACGTTAAAACCGTACAAAAAATATTCAAAATGCTTTACGACAAGGGCGATATATACAAAGGTTATTACGAGGGCTGGTACTGTACTCCCTGCGAGGCGTATTGGCTTGAACGCCAGCTTTCGGACGGCAAGTGCCCGGACTGCGGCCGCCCGGTGGAACTGGCTAAAGAGGAAGCATATTTTTTCAAGCAAAGCAAATACGCAAAAAGGCTTATAGAGCATATTGAAAAGCACCCTGAGTTTATACAGCCTGAAAGCCGAAAAAATGAAATGCTTAATAACTTTCTGCTTCCCGGTCTTGAAGATTTGTGCGTATCGCGCACATCTTTTAAATGGGGCATACCGGTTGATTTTGATGAAGGCCACGTTGTATACGTCTGGATAGACGCGCTCTCCAACTATATATCCGCTCTTGGCTATCTTTCGGATGATGATTCCTCCTTTAAAAAATACTGGCCTGCGGATGTACACCTTATGGCCAAAGAGATAGTACGCTTTCATACAATAATCTGGCCTATTATGCTGATGGCTCTTAATCTGCCGCTTCCCTCGCGCGTATTCGGGCACGGATGGCTGCTGCTTGAGGGCGGAAAAATGAGCAAATCAAAGGGCAATGTGGTAGACCCCGTAAAACTGGCCGAACGATACGGCGTTGACGCACTAAGATACTTTTTGCTGCGCGAGGTTCCGTTCGGGGCAGACGGCGTTTACACCAGCGAAGCGCTTTTAACGCGCACCAACAGCGATTTGGCTAACGATCTTGGCAATCTTGTCTCCCGTACAGTTGCTATGATTGTAAAGTATTTTGGCGGCACGGTTCCGTGCGATACTCAGCCTACCGAGTATGATGCCGATATTGAAACGCAGGGTTCAAAGCTGCATATTAATGTGGAGCAGCATATGGATGCGCTTTTGCTTCCCGATGCCTTGGCCGAAATCTGGGGCTACATCGGTCTTCTCAATAAATATATAGATTTGACAGCTCCGTGGGTGCTTGCCAAAGATGAAGCTAATAAGAAAAAACTTGCCGGTGTAATGGTGCACTTAGCGGAAGGCCTGCGTATTGTTTCGGTGCTTTTATCTTCTTTTCTGCCGGATACGGCAAAGCGCATTCAGTCAGTTCTTGGTATAAACAGCGCCTCTCTTATATCGTGGGACAGCATCGCATCTTTCGGGAACAGTGTTTGCTCGCTTGTTGTTGTACAGTCTGCACCCTTATTTCCGCGGCTTGATATTAAAAAAGAGCTTGAAGAGCTGGAGACAATAGCCCCGCAAGACGAATCCGTCAAAAACGCAGATGATGGTGCCAATATAATTTCGTACGATGATTTTAAAAAATTAGAGCTTAAAATTGGTATCGTCAAACAGGCAGAAGACATAAAGGGCAGCGAAAAGCTTTTAAAAATACAGGTTGATACCGGCGGAGAGGTGCGTCAGATTGTTTCAGGCATAAAGAAGTGGTATAGCTCGCAGCAAATGATAGGCAAAACCGTTGTTGTTGTCACGAACTTAAAACCAGCAAAACTTTTCGGGGTAGAATCTTGCGGTATGCTGCTAGCCGCGGAATCCGGCGGAGAGCTTAAGCTCGTCACAATAGACGGCAGCCTGCCCGCAGGTGCAAAAATTTCATGACGGAGCTTTTTGACACTCATTCACATATACTTGATAAGCGATTCGATAATGACCGGGAAGAACTGATTGCAAACCTTCCGGGGCTTGGCGTGATAGGGCTGATTGAAATCGGCACTACTGTTGACGACAGTAAACGAGCGGTAAAACTGGCTTCGCGCGTGCCTTATATATATGCGGCAGCCGGCGTACATCCTCACGAAGCAAAAAGCGCACCGATTGATTATTTAGAACAACTAAAAATAATAGTTAAAGAAGAAAAGGTAATTGCATTAGGCGAAATCGGTCTTGATTACCATTACGATTTTTCTCCCCGCAATCTGCAGAAAAAGCTGTTTTCAGAACAGCTGGACTTAAGTGCTATACTCAACCTTCCGGTGATAATCCATATGCGCGAAGCCACGCAGGATACGCTCTCAATTTTACGCGAACATAAAGGCGTTTTTGGCGTTATGCATTGCTACTCCGGCAGCGCTCAAACCGCAGAACAGCTTCTTGATATGGGTTTTTATATTTCTTTTACCGGCACGGTTACCTTTAAAAACGCCAAGAAAACCGTTGAAGCGGCAAGCGTTACCCCTATAACACGGCTGATGGGAGAAACGGACTGCCCGTATCTTTCTCCCGAACCAGTACGCGGGAGCCGTAACGATCCCTCAAACGTACGCTATGTACTGCAAAAACTGGCGGATATAAAAGGCGTATCTTTTGAAAAAATGTGTGAAGCCAATATTAAAAATGCCAAAGGATTATATAAAATTAAATGAATGATACTTATATCTATATGCTTGGAGAAGCGGTATACATTAACTTGACAAACAGCTGTACTAACGACTGTGTTTTTTGTGTACGCAACGGGCATGACGGCGTGGGCGGATATAATCTGCGGCTTAAAAGAGAGCCGGAAGCAAGCGATGTTATAAGCGAGCTTATAAAACTTCCCAAAATTGAAAAGGCTGTTTTCTGCGGTCTTGGCGAGCCCACAATGCGTATAAACATACTGATCGAAGTCGCACAATATTTAAAATCCCGCGGTGCGTACGTTCGCCTTAATACCAACGGGCAAGGCAGCGCCTTTGCAGGAGAAGATATTGTGCCCAAGCTTGTTGGGCTGATTGATGTAGTATCTATTAGCCTTAATGCATCCTCTGCGAAGGAGTATCAGCGCATTTGCCGCAGTTCTTTCGGGGAACAAGCATATTCTCATATGCTAAAGTTTACTGAAAGCTGCGTTGCTCACGGCATTGAGACTGTAATGTCCGTTGTTGATATAATCGGCGAAGAGGAAATCGAAAAATGCAGAAAAATCGCGCAGAAGATAGGTGCGCGGTTACGCATTCGAAAATACATTCCGTGATTTTTTAAATTTAGCTGTATTTTGTCAATTCTCTTGCTTGACACAATATGTTGTATAACTTATAATAACTTTGTACAATAAATTGCTGTTTGAAGTATTCTGTATCGAATCTTAAAGTTTTCCTTGGCCGGAAACACTTTTTATAAAAAAAACTATTTATCTTTTATGGGTAGACGGGGGGGCACTTATGTTTACTGTTATTTTAAAACGAAGCGGTCAGAAAGAATCGTTTCAGCCAAGGAAAATTTCTGATGCCATTTTCAAGGCAGCCAAAGCCGTTGGCGGTGATGATTATCACACAGCGGAACTCCTTACAGAGCAGGTCGTAGACATTGCGCGCATCACTTTTGGAGATCGTATTCCCGGAGTAGAAGATATTCAGGATATAGTCGAGCGCGTACTTATTAAGAACGGTCATGCCAAAACAGCCAAGGCGTACATTCTTTACCGCGAAAAGCGCAAGGGCGCACGTGAGGCCAACGCACTTATAGGCGCTACTATTGACATGTTTTCCAATTACTTGTCCGATAAAGACTGGAACATAAGGGAAAATGCCAATACTCAAAGAAGCGTCAACGGGCTTAACAACTATATACGCGAAGCTTTCACCAAAAAGTATTGGCTGCATGAGATTTATCCGCAGGAAGTGCGCGACGCGCATTTGTCCGGCGACTGCCATATACACGATCTTGGGTTTTTTGGACCGTACTGTGCGGGCTGGGATCTGCGTCAGCTTTTAGTGTTAGGTTTCGGCGGCATTCCGGGCAAGGTTGAGAGCAAGCCTGCAAAGCATCTGCGATCGTTTTTGGGGCAAATAGTAAACTCCACATTTACAACACAGGGAGAAACGGCCGGCGCACAGGCATGGTCAAGTTTTGATACTTATTGCGCACCGTTTATCAGGCACGATAATATGACTTTTGATCAGATAAAGCAATGCCTGCAGGAGTTTATATTCAATATTAACGTACCTACCCGCGTCGGTTTCCAATGCCCGTTTTCCAACCTTACATTCGATATAAAGGTCCCCAAAATGCTGTATGACCATCCCGTAATAATCGGCGGCGTAAGCCAAAGCACAACCTACGGGGATTATCAGGCGGAAATGGACATCTTTAACCTTGCGTTCTGCGAAGTAATGCTTGAAGGCGACGCAAAAGGGCGTGTTTTTACGTTCCCTATACCGACTCTTAATATCACGAAAGACTTCGACTGGGACAGTCCTGTTGTTGACAAGTTTATGGAAATAACATGCAAATACGGTATACCGTATTTCGCGAACTACGTAAACTCCGATTTATCCCCTGAAGATGCGGTGTCAATGTGCTGCCGTCTTCGCCTTGACGTAACAGAACTTAGAAAGCGCGGCGGCGGTCTGTTCGGTTCCAACCCGCTCACCGGCTCCATCGGCGTATTTACTATAAACCTGCCTCGAATAGGCTATTTGTCTCGTACCGAGGACGAGTTCTTTTCCCGTCTTAAAACAATAGCCCATATCGGCAAGACATCGCTCGAAATAAAACGCAAAATCATTGAGCAGCAGACTGAAAAGGGACTGTATCCGTATTCGGCTGTATATTTAAAAGACGTCAAGGGGCGTTTTGGTTCGTACTGGTACAATCACTTTAACACTATTGGTATTATAGGCATGCACGAGTCGCTGCTCAATTTTTTGGGCAAAGGGGTAGAAACACCGGAGGGCAATGCTTTTGCTGTGCGTATTATGAACTTTTTGCGAACTCTTATGCAGGATTTTCAGAAAGAAACCGGGCATTCGTACAACCTTGAAGCAACGCCTGCCGAAGGCACAAGCTATCGGCTGGCAAAGCTTGATAAAGAGCGGTACCTCGACATAATTACATCCGGACACGATGTACCATACTATACAAATTCTTCCCAGCTTCCGGTAGGATTTACGGACGATATAATCGAGATGATTGAACTGCAGGACGAACTGCAGTCCCTCTATACGGGCGGTACGGTACAGCATCTTTACCTTGGCGAGCGCATAGAGAATTTACAGACCGCCAAGCAAATAATAAGAAAAGTGTTTTCGAATTATAAGATGCCTTACATATCACTGACACCCACGTTCAGCGTATGCGATGAACACGGCTATTTAACCGGGGAGCAGTTTATCTGCCCATACTGCGGAGCGCCGACTGAAGTCTGGAGCCGCGTTGTGGGTTACCTTCGGCCTGTTCAGAACTACAACGAAGGAAAAAAGGAAGAGTACAAGGAAAGGGTGAAATTCGTCGTGCCCGCGGCTATTTAAAATGCAGATTGCCGGCTTTGTAAAAAATTCATTTGTGGATTATCCCGGACTTATTGCCGCTGTTGTGTTTGTTCCCGGCTGCAATATGGACTGCTGGTACTGCCATAACAAGTCTCTCTGGAAAGCAACAAAACTTCTGGATAATAAAGAGGTGCTGGGCTTCCTTGAAAAGCGGACGGATTTTATAGACGGCGTGGTAATATCGGGCGGCGAGCCCACTTTACAGGCAGACCTTATACCGTTTATTAAAAGTTTGAGAAAATTTGGTTATCTTATAAAGCTTGATACTAACGGCCTTATGCCGCAGGTTGTAAAGAAGGCACTTCCCTTTATAGATTATATTTCACTTGATATTAAAGCGCCTCCGGGAGGTTTATCCCGGGTGGTGTCTTTTGATTTAGACGATTCTCCTATATGGCAAACGGCAGATTTGCTGCTCTCGGGCGTTATAGAACACGAGTTTCGCACAACCTTTATGCCGCTTTTAAGTGTGGATGACATATCGGTAATAGCGCAGCGCCTGCAGGGTGCAAAAAAATATGTGCTGCAGCAATACCGCAAGCCAAACAGCATTTCATTGCAGCCCGAGCCTCACGCAGCCGGCACAATAAAAGAGGCCGCAAAAGCCGCCGAAAAATATATCAAACAGGTTATTATAAGGGGACTTTGAAAAATTCAATCGGACAAGTCTTGTGTATCTGTCGGCAGTATTTGGTCTCTTAACTCTTCCGCGCCTTTGTTGAGTTTATCCGCCCAGGGGCTCTCCCAAAGCCCGTGTGCGGTACCCGCAAGTATCACGGCAAGCGCGATAATCGCTATTATTTTAAGAAAACCGGGTATAAGCTTCCATATAAGGCCGAAACCTATAAAAAACAGTGCAACTGCTCCCACAATAATAGCCCAGCCCGGCAATGTGCCTACATAACCCTCAACTTCCTCCTGAATAGGAGCGCAGGCAGCCAGTATTCCTACAGCAATTATAACAATAATCAGAACAAGCAAAAACTTTTTCATATACATCCTTATTCTTTTTATTAATGAATATTACCACAAATCGCGTAAACAGTAAAGCGGCCAATATTGCGGTTTCGCTGCCTGCACAAATAATCCGTAACACTTTTAAAAAATCGCTCAAAATGGTAATATGTAACCGGAGGAAGATGATGTTTATAGCAAACCAGTTAGGCGACTATGCCGTTCTTGATACCGGCAGCGGTGAAAAGCTCGAGGACGTCGGCGGCATTATACTGCAGCGTCCCGATCCGCAGGTTATATGGGAACGCTCAAAACCACAGATATGGCGGCCTCACGCAGTTTACGATAGAAGCTCAAAAGGAGGCGGCAGCTGGCGCTATATTAAAGATATCCCCCAAAGCTGGGTGGTTTCTTTCGGTCAATATAAGATGATTGTCCGTCCTACCGGCTTTAAGCATATAGGCGTGTTCCCGGAACAGACGGTAAACTGGGATTATATTTACAAACATATCCGCCATGCTTCGCGCCCGGTAAGTATACTTAATCTTTTCGCCTATACCGGCGGCGCAACTCTTGCCGCTCTCTCTGCAGGTGCGTCCGTTGTTCATGTAGACGCAGCCAAGAGCATAAACGAATGGGCAAAGGAAAATGTACGTTTATCCGGGCTTTCTAACGCCCCTGTGCGGTTTATTGTTGATGACTGCAGAAAGTTCGTGCAGCGCGAACAGCGGCGCGGCAATACTTACGATGCAATTGTTATGGACCCGCCGTCTTACGGCAGAAGCGGCAGCAGCGTCTGGAAAATTGAAGACGATTTGTTTGCTCTTGTGCGCGACTGCACTGCATTGCTCTCCGACAGCCCGCTGTTTTTTATAGTCAACTCTTATACTACCGGCCTTTCGAGCGTTGTTTCACGGAATATACTTGCTTTGTGTTTAGGCAAACATGGCCGTATAGACGCAGGCACGCTTGTACTGCCTCAGAAAAATTCTTCTGTACTGCTGCCGTGCGGCACAACAGCGAGGTGGCAGCCGTGAATGTTCTTTTTGAGGATAATCACCTGCTGGTAGTTGTAAAGCCTTATGGCGTTCCCTCTCAGGCGGACTCATCAGGCGACTGCGACATGCTAAGCCTCTGCAAAGAATATATAGGCAGAAAATACTCAAAGCCCGGCAACGTATACTTAGGTCTCGTGCATCGCCTCGATAGGCCTGCAAGCGGCGTTATGGTGTTTGCCCGCACATCCAAGGCTGCAGCCCGCCTTTCTGCGCAAATCCGTTCGGACGGCTTTGAGAAGACTTACCTTTGTGTTTTAACAGGTTCTCCGCCAAAGCAAAGCGGTACTCTTTTGTCTTATCTTATCAAAGACGAAGCCGTCCATATCTCCCGCATAACAAATGCGTCTGCGCCCGGTGCAAAAAAAGCCGAACTTTCTTATACAGTGCTTGAACAGAACGGCGGACTTTATCTTGTGCGCGTTTCGCTGCTTACCGGACGGTTTCACCAGATACGTTCGCAGTTTGCTTCTGTCGGCGCGTCGATTTACGGTGACCAAAAGTACGGCTCGCGTATTATAAAATCCAGGCTTGCGCTGTATTCGTACCAACTTTGTTTTTCTCATCCGGTTACCAAAGAGCGTCTATGTTTTTCATCAAATCCGGATTTTCATCCCTTTACGCTGTTTTGTATATAAATTTATGTTTTAGCTGTTCAAAAAATAAGCCTGCATATTATAACGCTCGCGATAAGACCAAAAAATTCCGATATCATCGCAGCGGGTATTGTGTAGCGCGTTTTTTTTATACCGACGCTGCCGAAATACAGTGCAGTGGTGTAAAACAATGTCTCGGACGAGCCCATAAGCGTACTTGCACACCGCCCTATAAAACTGTCCGGCCCATAACGGTTTAATATAACCGTCAGCGCGCCGATTGACGCGCTTCCCGAAAAAGGGCGTAGCAGCGCAAGAGGTAATATCTCCGGCGGTATGCCTGCCGGTTTCAATACAGGTGATAATGCCGATACAATAAAATCTAAACATCCCGAAGCGGTAAAAATGCGTATTGCGAAAATAAAACCTATTACATACGGCAGTATGCGTATAACCGTAGTCAACCCCTGTTTTGCTCCTTTTACAAAAGCCTCATAAACCGCAACCTTTTTAGCAAGCCCGAATACAACTATGCCTCCGATAAAAAGCGGTACAAAAAGCGACGAAATGAGCGTTATTATCTGCATTTGCCTGTCCTCTGAAATATCTTGCCCGCCAGTATTCCTACAAAAGTTGTCACGGTTGTCGCAATAAGCGCGCTAAGCACGATTTCTGCCGGAGCCGCTGAGCCTGCTGCGCTTCTAAGCGCAATAACGGTGAGCGGCAGCAACTGCACCGACGATGCATTTATTATCAGCAGCATACACATTGAATCCGTGGCCCGCTGCGGGCTGGAATTGAGCGCCTGCAGCGCTTTCATGGCCTTTAATCCAAAAGGCGTTGCCGCATTGCCCATGCCCAGCATGTTAGCAACGATGTTAAGCGTTATATACCCGTTCGCCTCATCACCTTTTGGCACATCCGGAAATAGCAATCTTATTATTCTGCGCATGCGTCTTGCAAGAGATTCTATAAGCCCGGCCTCTTTTGCAACATTAAGCAGCCCAAGCCATAGAGCATAGGCCCCTAAAAGGCTTACGCAAAGCAGCGCAGCCTCTTTTGCTCCTTCAATTGCGGCATTTTCTACCGCCGGTGCATTTCCCGTCGCAATACCAACAACAGTACCTGCAATAATCAATACAGCCCAAATATAGTTTATCATTTCAATCCTTAAGTAATGTATATTATTATTATATATATTCAATTGTAAAAAGTTTATTAATACACATGCATTTTGCTTTTTTTTGGTTGACACAGGGGTGATATAATTGTTATATTTTGATATATAGTAAAATATAATCTAATTTTAAAAGGGAGATTGAGAGATGAAATCAACAGGTATTGTAAGAAAAGTAGATTCACTGGGGCGTATCGTCCTGCCTATCGAACTTCGCAGAGTGATGGGAATAGACATTAAAGATCCTATCGAGATTTTTGTGGATGACAGCCACATTGTGCTAGGCAAATATCAGCCTGCCTGCATTTTCTGTGAAAACGTAACGGGTGTAACAGAATTTAAAGGCGCCAAAGTATGCGCCGAGTGTTTACGCAAGCTTGATTTATAATTTATTTTAGAATAAGGCGGTATGCCTTATTCTTATTTATGCCAAGCTTTAAGGATGCCGCACGTGCGGCATCCTTTTTTGTCATCCCTTCTTTGAGCAGTTTTTCAATTTCCTCTATTATCTGCTCATCATCGACAGTTTTAGCCTCGTCAATTTTATCCACTATCAGCACATATTCGCCCCTAATATTATCTTTAAACGCTTCCTTGGCCTTATAAAGGCTTCCTCGGAAAACATACTCATGAAGCTTTGTCAATTCTTTCGCGATGGCAATTTGTCTTTCATCTCCGGCACTATCGCATAACGCCGCCAGCGTATCGGCAAGTGCATGTGGGCTTTCATATATAACGCAAGCCATGTCGCTTTGTGTAATTTTCTTTATCTGCGCGCTTCTCTCGGAAGGCTTCTTTGATAAAAAACCGAGAAAACAAAATGGTCCGCTTATTCCGCTTAGAGTGAAAGCTGTAATGGCTGCGCATGCGCCGGGCACAGACGTTAAAGGTATGCCGTTTTCGACAGCTTTTCTTACAAGCTGTTCACCCGGGTCGGATATCAGCGGTGTACCCGCATCAGAGACAAGCGCTATATTGCTTCCCTGCTTTAGCTTATCAATCAGCCAATCCGTTTTATCTTTGTTGCTGTGCTCGTGAAAACTTACAAGCTTTGTTTTGATTTCATATCGCGATAAAAGCTTACGTGTATGCCTGGTATCCTCGGCGGCAATATAATCCGCTTCCCGCAATACCCTTAATGCGCGCAGTGTTATATCTTCAAGATTTCCTATTGGCGTTGCAACAATGTAAAGCATCAGCAGTCTCCTTGTATGCCGTATATTTTTTTAAGCTGCTTTGTATAAACACCGTCTCTTTCATAGACTTCCAACGTCGGCAGAAACTTAGTCCCCTCACGCGCGCCCTTGCGCCCCTCAATGAGAACCAAATTAGGGGCTTTACCGCACTGCGGAGCAATAAACTGTATCAGCTTAGGCTCGATTTTACTGTTTTTCATGCACGCTATCAGTTCCGCGAACCGTTCGGTAGTATATATCATGCACAGTCTTCCCCCGCTGCGGAGCATAACTGCCCCGGCACTAATCACATCGCTTAGCGTACATGCTACCTCACGCTTGGCTATATTGTGATATATGCTCTCATTTTGCGCTCCTGCGCCCATTTTTATATAGGGGGGATTAGCGACTACCAAAGCAGCGCCGTTTCTTTCAGTACAAAGCTCTTCTTTAAAGTTTCCGCAAACGATTTTAATTTGGTTTTCAAGACCATTTAGCATAACGCTTCTTTGCGCCATATCAGCAAGTTCTTTCTGTATCTCTACGCCGGTAACATAAATCCCAGGATAACGGGCGCAGAGCAGTATTGGAATTATTCCGCAGCCGGTGCCGATATCTACTACGCGGTTCCCGGGTTTGGCTGCCGCGAAATAAGAAAGCAGCACAGCATCCGTTCCAAACGAAAAAAATTTTTTGTTCTGTATAATCCGATACCCATTTTGCAGATCTTCAATTCTTTCTCCTGCTAAAAGCTGTACATTGCTCATGTTATTCTCCAAAGCATGTCGATTTTTACGTAAATGCCGGCAAACTTCGACATCCGTAAATATTTGGTCGAAATCTGCTGAAATTTATCGCCGATAATAAAACGCATTTTTTTACAACAATCTTCCCTTTTGATTAATACATCTGATTATGTTATTTTTTGCAGCGGATTTATCAAACAACCCGACAATGTTTGCATGCTCGCCGTTATAACCATTATACATCAACACCGCAGTCTTTTAAACGAGTTGTCATAATCGTTTAGGATAAGCAGTTAGTTTTATAAACTTAATGCTAACTTTCCTATTTCCGCAATTCAGTACTGCCTTAAGTATTTGGTATAAAAAGCGGGTGTGCAGGCGGATAAAATGTGAATACCGCAAAAACGGCAGCAATGCCGATTATAATAAATAATGAGGCAAAACAAAACCAACGCCCGTGCAGCTTTGCTTTAGACATTGTCATCTTATACGCGGCAAATGAACCAAGCGCTATTGCTGTGAAAGTGATTAGTATGTC
>CAZSMH010000001.1:12004-86144 GCA_964607965.1 uncultured Christensenellaceae bacterium | reverse complement strand
AGCCTGTCAGATTCTCAATATCTTTAATTATTTGTCTATCAAAACTTCAAGAGCGTCAAAAACATGGCGTACGCCATGAACCTTAATACCCTGCGGGATTCTTAAGCCCGCAAGGTTTGATTTTGGAACCACCGCCTTATTAAAACCCATCTTGGCACATTCGGCAAGCCGCTTTTCTACCTGCCCTACAGCGCGCACCTCACCAGTTAGGCCAACCTCCCCCATGGCTGCCGTATCGCTTATAGCAGCATCGCGAAAGCTGGATACAATGCTTGCAGCCATCGCAAGGTCTGCCGCTGGCTGTACCAAGCGTATGCCGCCCGCTACATTCAAGTATACGTCCTGATTATAAAGCTTTAAGCCCATGCGTTTTTCCAAAACGGCTACCATAAGAGCCATTCGGTTGTAGTCAAGACCTGCCGCCATACGCCGCGGCATCTGAAACGAGGTTGGAGAAACAAGAGCCTGTATTTCCAGCAGCACCGGACGCGTACCTTCGATAGCAGGATACACGCAGGAGCCTGACGCCTCTTTTGTGCGTTCGCCCAGCAGCAGCCCGGACGGGTTTTCAACCTCGTGCATGCCATCATCGCGCATATCAAAAACACCTATCTCATTGGTAGACCCAAACCGGTTCTTTACAGCGCGCAATATTCTAAACGTGCCTTGTCTTTCCCCCTCAAAATAAAGAACTGTATCCACCATATGCTCCACCGCACGAGGTCCTGCTATGGCTCCTTCTTTTGTCACATGGCCTATAATAAATACAGCGGCTCCGCTTGTTTTTGCCTCACGCGTAAGCTGCGCGGCGCATTCTTTTATCTGGCTTAAACTGCCCGCGGCAGGTCCCAGCCGAGAAGAATACATTGTCTGTATGGAATCAACTACAACAAATTCCGGCGCGGCCTGCCTTATACGGGAAATGCAGCTTTGCAGTTCCGTCTCCGATAACAGCAATATGTCTCCCCTGCAATTAAGCCGGTTGGCACGAATACGAATCTGCCTTGAAGATTCCTCTCCTGAAATATATAGCACGCGCTTGCCCGACTGCGCCATTGCATCTGCAACCTGCAAAAACAATGTAGATTTTCCTATACCCGGCTCACCGCCTGCTAAAACTACCGAGCCTTCCACAACGCCGCTGCCCAGTACTCTGTCCAATTCGGCGAAACCTGTTTTCCAGCGTGCTGTGGCAGCCGTGGAAACATCTTTTAAATAAACGGGCGCTTCCCCCAAAGGTACAGCCCCTGCCGCCGGCGGCTTCTCAATCACCGCCTCATAAAGCGTATTCCACTCTTTGCACGAAGGGCACTGCCCCAGCCATTTTGTGTTTGTATAGCCGCATTCCTCACAGACAAAAGCGGTTTTATCCTTTTTCAACTGCGCGCCCTCCTTTTTACAGCTATTATATATCTTTTTTGCCTTAAAGCAAATTAACCTAAAATAAATAAGCCCCGAAAACCACGGGGCATGTTTATTATAAGCCTATACCGACAAATCTATATGATGTATGGTTCCTGCGGTGCCGTCCTCGCGTAAAAAAACCGAGCTGCTTTTCATCTCGCCGTATTCTTGTGATTCATCTTTGATCGAAAACTGGGTGGAAATATCGTTAAGATAGATTGCTCCGATACCGACATCGCCCAGCTTAAACAGCGTTTTTTCACCCTCCTGAGTCATAGTAAGCAGCATCAGCTGCCCGAAAACCTCATCATTCTCATCAATCCATCCGTTTTCGTCTTTATCATATTCGCTCAGCTCTAAAAAACCGTCTCCGCTGTTTGGCCCGAACAGCTCTGAACCGTTGTTGATAATCCCGTCGGCATTTTTATCAAGAGCAAGAAAGCCGCTGTTGCCCGTTGCAAAGGATATGCTTTCTAAAGTGCCGTCCGCATTAAGATCGAACTCGTGCTTTGCCGAAGTTAATGTCGGCGCACCATTCTCGAATACAACAACAAGCGGGTCAACGGTCTTTGCCGCATCTCCCAAGCGCAGACTCATGTTTGTTTGCCTGTAAAACTCCCGCGACATCTCGAACTCAAGATTAAAGGCAATAGTTCGCCCGTCGGCCGTAGTCACATATCCTCCGGAATCGAACTTGACATTTTCCTGCTCGGATACAATTTCCTGATATTCGTAAACCATACCGAAGCCGCTGCCGTCCTGTCTGCCACCGCGTACAACAAATGTTATTCCGGGGGTATCCGCTTTATAGTTTTGCTCAATTATTGGGGTTTGACACTTAAATTTAATACGTTTGCCCGTAAGCTGATATATAAAAGATTCAATAAGCTTGATGCGCGGGTCCTTCTGCGCCTCTTCTTCCTCCCCCAAATCATTCTTTTTACATGTCTTTTCGGCAGAAAGCTCAAAAGCTCTGTTTTTTATATCAACAATAAAAGGTGGTTCGTCAGCTTGGGCTCTATCACTCCACACTTCCAGATGTTCCGTTTCACTCCTGCTTTTTTGCAGGCTGTGAGAGCTGCCTTGCATAATACTATAATTATCAATCTTCATATTACGGCCTCCTTGCCAATTTATAAAGATTCCATCTCTTATAGTATTATCGGTATTCTAAGAAATTGCTTTAACACAAATATGCATAACATTAACCGCTTATTTGCAGTAGCAAATTTCTGCTTTTACTTAAAGGCTCTCAATAAAGGTTTTAATTCTGACCATTGCTTCCTTAATTTTCTCAAGCGATGTAGCATACGAGCATCGAATAAAATTGTTCATATTATCGCTGAAAGCCGTCCCGGGCACGCAGGCAACCTTTTTTTCGTATAGCAGCCGTGTGCAGAATTCGTCCGCAGTCAGTCCTGTTGAGCTAATATTTGGAAATGTGTAAAAAGCGCCGAAAGGCTCAAAACAACTCAACCCCATATCATTAAATGCCCCGTGCATATATCTCCTGCGCCTGTTATACTCAGCCACCATAGCCTTAACCTGGTTAAACTTATGGCCGCACTCGTACCGCAGCGCTTCTATGCCAGCATCCTGACTTATTGAGGGCGCACAGAGCATGGAATACTGATGCACTTTTACCATAGCGTCTATCAAAGGTTTTGGCCCCGCTGCAAATCCAAGCCTAAAACCCGTCATTGCAAAAGCTTTTGAAAAACCGTTAATTACTATTGTGCGCTCCTTCATTCCGGGCAGCGACGCAATCGAAAAGTGTTGGCGACCATATGTAAGCTCTGCATATATCTCGTCTGATATAACCAGCAAATCATTTTCAATTATTATTGGAACGATTTTTTCATAATCCTCTTTTGTCATTATTGCGCCTGTCGGGTTGTTGGGGAAAGCGATTATTATAGCTTTAGATTTTTTTGTTACAGCCGCTTTTAAGTCTTCGGGTGTAATCCGGAATTGGTTTTCTTCCCGCAGTACCATAGGCACAGGGTTGCCGCCTGCAAAGCTGATTCCCGGCATATATGCCACATATGAGGGTGACGGTGCAATAACATCGTCACCGGGATTCATTATAGCGCGAAACGCAAGATCAAGAGCCTCGCTGGCTCCTACCGTCACAAGAATCTGATTGATATCAAAGCTAAGCCCGAAACGCAAATCAAGATAATCACTTATTGCCTTTCGCAGTTCGGTGCCGCCATGGTTCGATGAGTAATGCGTACGGCCGGATTCCAGCGCGTAAATGGCGCTCTCCCGAATGTTCCACGGAGTGTCAAAATCGGGCTCTCCCACACCAAGCGAAATACAGTCTTTCATTTCGCTTGCAATATCAAAAAATTTGCGTATTCCGGAGGGCGGGACTTCTTTAACTATCGAAGAAACAAATCTCTCTGTTGTCATAGCGAAATTACCAGCCTTTCCTCCTGCTCCCGCGTTGTCAAAATCACTCCCTGTTCTTTGTATTTACGCATAATAAAGTGCGTCACCGTACTGGAAACGCCCTCCAGCACAGCCAGTTTTTCAAAAACAAACTGGGATATTTGTTTCATAGTATCGGCTTTAACTACAACTGAAAGATCGTATGTACCCGACATCAGATATACTGATTTAACTTCCGAAAAGCGATATATGCGTTCTGCAAGATCATCGTAACCAAGTCCCCTTTTAGGTACAACTTTAACTTCGATCAATGCTTCCGCCTCATCAGCCCCAAGCTTTTCCCGGTTTGTTATTGTTGTATATTTAACTATTATTTTTTCCTTTTCCATTGCCGTAATGGCTTCTCTTATTTTTTCGCTGGATGCTCCGGTAAGCACAGCCATATCTTCTATGCTGACTTTTGCGTCATTTTCAAGCATATCAAGAATCTCGGCACACAAACCATTTTTCATAAAAACCCCTCCGTCCCTAAATTAAGCTTTAAGTATTCTACCACCGGTATGTGCACAACGTCAAACATGCTGTTGGTATATTAACAGCTTTACTCATATGCAAAAAGCGCCATATTCGTACGAATACGGCGCTTTTTTGTTAAATTTTTAATACCGGTCTTTTCTAGCCTTAAAACAATCGCTGCAATAAACAGGCCGCTCGCCGGTCGGCTGAAACGGCACCTTTGTTTCCGCACCGCATTCAGCACAAACAGCATCAAACATCGGGCGGTCGCTCGACCTTTTTTGCTGTTTTCTTTGCTGGCGACATGATAGACACCTTTTCGGGTCGTTTTCATAGCCCTTATCGTGATAGAATTCTTGCTCTGAAGCAGAGAATACAAAGCTTTCTCCGCAATCTGCGCACGTTAGTGTCCTGTCCTGAAACATTTTTTCTCCTTTTTAACATGGTTCTTAAAGACGATATGATATTTCTTAGTTCCGGCCCAATGTTTCAAGAACACTACGCGGTCCAGAAATTCTGTCATCGGCTTTTTCTCGACCATAATTTTTGTACCAATATTGATACATATTTTAGTTTATATTATCACCAAAATAAAATTTCGTCAACAGTGAATGAATAGCAAGCGCCTTAACAAAGCGGAATTTCGGCTAATCGGCATAATCAGCCGCCTCCTTAAGGCGTATCTTCGGGCGGTTCTTCTCCTCCTCCCACGGGCGGTTCCTCATTTCCGGGCGGAACTACAGGACCTCCTTCGGGATAGTTGTGGTATACCTGTCCTGTAAACGAATTATAACTGTCATTATACAGCACCTTTTTTTCAAGCTCTTTACCTGTAAGGTCGCGATATATGATATAAGCCCTGCAGTATACGGCCGCACGCGCATCTCGATATACAACTTTACCGCCTTCAGGAATCGTATCTCCGTCCGGCGTCTTCTTTTGGTTGTAATAATTAATTGTAGCGGGCGTTGCCCCTGTGCCCGTTTTTTTACCTTCAAAATCGAGTATCACATCGCCGTACGTTTCGTGCACAACGGTCGGTCCATATATCTCAAACGTAATGTTCTTATTCTTATAATCAAGATACGACACAATAAACACTGGCACGTCATGCTGATTTAGCAGCGCAAGATCGGGGCTGACGCTTATGGCCGCATCGAGAGCAATAGGCAAGTAAGCCGAAGGAATAGTATGGCGGTGCTGTTCGGGCACACTTATATCCGAACGGATAGCGGCATTGTAGAGTGTGCTTGCCACTTGGCATACCCCGCCCCCGACGTCATCTTCAATCGTCCTTCCGCCGCTTAAAGCCCCGGCTTTTTTAAAGCCGCCCGCTATAGTGCGTTTCCCGATGTTCTTGTTTATTGACCACTGTACATTAGGCTCAAGCACCGTGCCGTTTATCTTGCTTGCCAGCAGCCCTACGTTCCAAGCTCTGTTTTTACTAGAGCTGTGTCCGTACCAAGTTGTCCACGATGAAACAAGCTGAGTTTTTGCCTTAACCTGATCAAGCGTAACTGTGGGCTCTGACACCTGTACGGGCACAACAATCACCGTGGAAAAATCCGCTTTTTCCACCGCTTGAATAATAAGCGCTGCTAAGGCATCCATATCTGTATTTATGCCTTTTTCTTCCTCCATATACAGAAAGCGCGCAATATTGGCATCCTCCGGCCTGCTGTCTTTTATATACTTTGTTTTTTTCCAGTACTGATATCTTAGCGGATTTGGCATTTGCTCTTCCGGAATCCGGACAAGCGTTTCAGGGTATGTTATTGCCTTGCCGTTGAATTCGCCCGGTTCAAACGGTGTGCCGTCTTCAAGATAACCGTTGGGCATAAAAATGTATGAAGCATCTCGCGCATCATTATTGAATGTATCATAGTTTGAAGCAAGGCCAGCCTTTACAGAGGCCTCGTCCGCTTTAATTATAATATCAAACGCCGCCCGGCCTTCAAACGCCGCCTTAATATCTGATACGCGCTCTTCAAAGCTGCCTGAACGGCCGAATTTAACGGCACTTGAGAAAATCTCTTCATAATCCGTCGCAAGGCCTAATATCTGTGCCCCCAATGTTGCGTGGGCGCCGTCAATGTCAAACGACAAGCTGGTATTTGCCAGCAATCTATCAGGCAGGTTCTCGGTAGCGGCACGCGCTTCCTGCTCCGTCATTCCTGAAATGTCGACTCCTCCTATTGATACTCCGTCTGTCAATTTGCCGAATTCCAGTATCCTCTCAATATTATCCTCGCTCGCCTGCGCATTACCCAAAATCAAAATTACAGATATAACTATTGCTGCAAACAAAACGCTTGCAGCCGCAATCAAGAATATCCTGCGTTTTTTTTCATCCTTATCAGTACCTTTTATCTCAATATCAGTTTCTTTTATCTCAATTTGTGCTTTTTTGACCATCTTTTCCTCCATCAGTTAACCTGATTCACGCTTCCTTTAAAAGCTCTGCAATAAGCTGTTTCTCAGCCTTCACCCGCATCGGGCACGGACGGCGCCAGAGACGGATCGGGACCGTTTACATAATAAACGCCCGCATAAGCCTTGTATGTAACATCTTTGCCATATGTTTCCGTTTTTATTACATTTCCGTCTGCATCCTTATACTGTTTGTATACCCTCCACGTCTGGCTTCCGCGCGGTTTTATCCATTCATATGTTTTACCCTCGCCTATAGGCTCGCCGTCCGGCGTAGTAGGCGAATTATAATAATACTTCGGTTCCGGTGCCTTTCCCGTACTTACCTTTTTGCTGATGAAATCAATGGTTAAGCCGTGAGGCTGGGACGCACCGAAAAACTGTACGGTAAGCTTATATTCTTCATCGTCCACGCATGCCACCATATAAACAGGGCTGTCGGTCGGATTGCTTATAACAAGGTCGGGCCCCCCAGTGCTTATAGTCGCGTCAAGTCCCTCAGGCACATATGACGAAGGCCAGCTGTGAGGTCTTCTCTCAACAATTGTCATTTCGGCACGCAGAGCAGCATTATAAACTGTGCTGGATACCTGGCATACGCCGCCGCCAAGCTGTTCTTCATATCGTCCGTTGCTTATTCCGGGCGCAGCTTCCCAGCCGATAGTCTTTGCAGTTGTTTCATTTCTTGGACCTGCGGTCTCGTTCAAAGACCATGTTTCACCCGGATTGATTATCGTCCCGTTTATTATATTTGCGAAAATTTTTATATTTTTAACACGTTTAGCTTTATTAAGCGGCCTTACGTTAAACAGCGATGTCATCTCGCCTCTTTTTACTGTGTTGGCCTTAAGCATTTCTGTATCCACTTTGGGATATGCAGTAATGGCAGGCGCATCTATAATATCATAATTGCCGCTGTTTACATTGCTGCATATAAGCTTCGCCAGCGCAGCCGCGTCAACATCAGCTCCCACAGTCTCTGCAATTATCGTAACGCCCTCTACATCCTCAAGGCATACCGCCTTTGGATTGCTCTTTATATCATCGGCTATCTCATACATAGCATCAGCCGGAAGAGCATCAATTTGTGGCTTTAGCTCCGTTATCCGCGCTTTCACTATGGGTTCCTCGCCGTATACCCCGAAATCAAAATTTACATTGCCGTTTTCCAGCTGCTCTTTTTGCTGGCTGACTACATCTCCTTCTCCATGCTGCCCGAAGCATATTGCTTCCTTTAGCAGCTGTTCTGTATTTGCCACAAGCCCAAGCTCTGCCGCAGAAAAAGTATGTGTGGTATTAACCACGTTAAACGAGTATGAAAAGCTCTCTTCAAAAGCTCTTGCTCCGGCCAAAATCTGCTCATCTCCAAGCGCCTCTTTGAAACTTTTGCCCGAAACATCAACACCCCCAACCGAAATGCCGGGCAAAAAATGCGCAGCGTCAATAAACCGGACTTGCCGTTCCTCGCTGTTCAAGGCACCGCCGGTAAACATCAAAATTAATACTACTATCAATGAAACAACAAGAACTCCCAATGCAAGAAGCAATGCTTTGAAGTGTTGATGCTGTTTTCTACGCATGACCTCTCTCCCCCATTTGGTATTGCATAGCTTAACATACAATATTTTTTGAACTTTGTAAACAGACATGCGTACTGTTTAACAAATATATCATATTTAATCAGCAATCACTTTTACGTTTACGCGTCTGTTCCGAGGCCCGTCAAATTCGCAAAAATAGATGCTTTGCCATGTGCCAAGATTAAGCCTGCCGTCATCAATAATTACGGTTAAAGAAAAACCTGTTATCTGAGCTTTGGTATGTGCATCAGAATTGCCTTCGATATGTGCAAAGCCGCTGTTTGGCACAGTTCGTTCTAAAGCAAACATGACATCCCGTATTACATCCGGGTCTGCATTTTCATTGATGGATATGCCCGCCGTGGTGTGCGGCACAAAAATACACACAAGGCCACTTTGAATACCGCTTTCATTGACACACTTTTGTATTTCCCTTGTAATATCCACCATCTGGTTACGCTTGCTTGTTCTTATGCTAATTGTTTTCACTGTTCTGCCTCATCCTGTACGATAATACATATAAACCATCGCTTAAATGAACATTTACTATGCTGACTCCGCGGCGAACCTGTACGTCAACCGGTGCAAAGTTCCAAATACCTTTAACGCCTAGACTGACCAATTCGTCTGTAATTCTTTGCGCATATTTTTTTGGCACAGAAACAATGCCGATATCTACAGCATTCTTATAAATAAAGCCTTCAAGCTCACTCATAGGTTTAACCTCTATACCGCCCAAATCGTGGCCTATAATGCTCTCATCCGAATCAAAAGCCGCAATGATCTGATAACCTTCCTGTGCAAAATGCTTGTATTTGAGCAGCGCTTGTCCAATGTTGCCGACACCGACTATAACCGCTTTATGTGAAGAGCCTACACCAAGTATCTTCATTATCTCCTGCTTCAAGCGTATTACCTGATAGCCGTAGCCCTGCTGGCCGAAGCCTCCGAAACAGTTTAAATCCCTGCGAATCTGGGAGGCATTTAGTCTCATGTCCGTACTCATACGGGCAGATGAAACGCGTTCCATACCTGCCGCCTCAAGTTCTGACAGATATCTGTAATATTTAGGCAATCTGTGTATCACTGCTTCAGGTATTCTGTTTTCCTGCATATGTGCCTCCTTTCTTTTCACGTATTATAGCATAAGCAGCGCCGCTGACAAAGTTTTTTACATAATCTTATTTTTTACACAGTAAATATGCAATTATCATACTTACAATAAGCTCACATGCCACCGTTTTTTGCCGCTTTTAAAAGCGTATCATTTTAATAAGGGCTGCCGCTCTTGCGACAACCCTTGTTAAAAGCGGCTTATTCAGCCAGTTTAAGTATTTCAATTATATCATCGCTTTGCAGTTTTACAAAGTTTCCTACCGTCTTACCATCAGCCCGGCGGCAGTTTGCCGCAATACGGCTGTAATGCTTGGAACAAATGCCGATTTCACCCAAGCTGGTAGGCAGACCGATTGATTTAAAAAACGATTTTGTACGGCTGATTCCTTCAAGCGCTGTAGCCTGCAGATTATTATAGTCAACTTCCACATTCCAAACCCTTGAAGCAAACTGCGCAAACAACGATACGTCATGTTTATATACATAGCTCATCCATGCCGGAAAAACAACAGCAAGACCTGCGCCGTGCGCGACATCGTTAAGGCCGCTTATCTCATGCTCAATCATGTGAGATGACCAATCTTCAATTCGGCCTGTTCCTAAAAGGCCATTATGAGCCAGCGTCCCTGTCCACATAATCTCTGCGCGGGCAGCATAATCATCCGGTTTTTTAAGTACTTTACTAACATTGCCGATAACCGTTTTTAATGCAGCTTCACACATCCTGTCGGTAATTTCTGCATCCTTTACGCGCGTGAAGTACCGTTCCATAATATGTGCCATGATATCGGTTGCACCGCATGCAGTTTGAAACGGCGGCAGCGAAAAAGTCAGCTGCGGATTAAGCAACGAAAACATCGGACGCAGCAAATCGTCATCAAGAAAGCGTTTATTATTATTTGATTCGTCTGTGATAACGCTGCTGTTGCTTGCCTCGCTGCCCGCGGCTGGTATGGTAAGCACAACACCTACTCCAAGCGCCTCTTTTGGTCTAGCGTCAGAAATATAGAAGTCCCAGACATCTTTGTTATAATGCACACCTACAGCAATTGCCTTAGCCGAATCTATAACACTGCCTCCGCCCACTGCAAGTATAAAATCAACGCCGTTGTGTCTGCAGATTTCTATCCCTTCCCTTACCATAGATAGTCTGGGATTGGGCGATACGCCGCCCAGTTCTATAAAACTGACGCCTTCTTTTTTCAGCAGTTCTGTAATCTGCTGATATAAACCTGCCTTTTTTATGTGTCCGCCGCCGTAATGGAGGAGCACCTTGCTCCCGTACTTTTTTGTAAGTTCGCCAACAGCGTTCTGGGCTTTAGTTCCAAATACGATTTCTGTTTTGTTCAAAAATCTAAAATCCTTCATTGCATGCTCCTCTTCTAAATTTTTTTCAGGATAATTATATGTTTGCTGTTAATATATATTTTATCGTGATTAACAAATAATTAACAGAGTAATTACTTCGTTTTCGCTAAAAATATAGATATCAGACTTTTATTATTTACAGTCTGGCAGAAAGGAGGTATCAATTTGTCATCAAAGAACCGAAAATATGACCAAAACCATCCGTGGACAAAGTTTAAATTTGAATGCGCTAACGAACTTGGCATTTCGCAATACTGCAAAGAAAATAATGATGAATACAAAGGCAACCTTCCCAGCCGGGTAAACGGGCAGCAAGGCGGTCCTATCGGCGGGGAAATGGTCAAGCGGATGATTGCAATGGCCAAACAGCAAAAGGGCATAACCTGACTTGGGTGCACCTCCGAACAGGGGGTGTACTTTGTTATAAAGCTTTACTTATCTTTGGCAGGTTCATCAGAGGTGATTTCTGTAATCCGAACACCATAGTTATCTTCAATTACAACCACCTCGCCCCGTGCAAACAGTTTGCCGTTAACAAGTACATCTACCATTTCACCTGCAAGCCTGTCAAGCACAATAACAGACCCTCGGTTAAGTTCGAGTATTTCCTTTATGCTTTTTTTACTTTTCCCAAGCACCACCGTTACATGCAGCGGAACATCAATTATAAGGTCGATATTGGATATGTCTGCGGGATATGTAAAATCGCCCGGTTTTTCATTGAAAGACTGGAACTTAACCTCCTTTAATTCAATTTTTCCCTCATTGTTTTCATCGTTCATAATTCTGGCATCCTTTGTAACCACAGCAGCAGCCGAAGCCCGCTGCTGCATATTAAGCGTGGGATTTGATACTCCAATGGTTTTGGGATGTCCTTCTAAAGCCAGCTTTGGTTCCGGCTCCTCCACAATGAGAGTAGATGCAAGTTTCTTTCCAAAATCAAATGGTATAATCTGAAGTATATCACTTTTAAGCAAATCTTCTATCTCAAGCAAAAAGCTGGTTCTGATAAGCATCTGACCCTCTTTGCTTACTACATCGTTATTATTCATTATTTCTTTTACTACCGGCGGCGATATATTAACATTTGTGTGCAGCAAATCCGCTAGCGCAGTAGAAGAAGACCCGACCATCTGGTTCATTACTTCGCTTATGGCGCTTATATACATCTCATCCGCACCTGCCGGGCTGCCCATCAATACTTCCGTGATAGAAAGAGCATCCTCTTTTTTTATCAAAAAAATGTTGAACCCGTTTAGTCCTTTAGTATAAGAAACCTCTGTTACCACTACGGGCTTTTCATATTCGTCCAAATACTCATTGCCTTTAACGAGGCTGACTTTAGGAGCGGTTATTGTTACACGTTTGCCCAAAAGCTGCGATAGCGTAGTAGCCGAAGTCCCCATGCAAATATTTCCTATTTCGCCGAGAGCATCCTTCTCATTGTCTCTGAGCGTTAAACCAGCGGCATCTTGTCCTTCATTATTATTCATCAACATCTGACTCATCATCCGGTGCCTCCCTTAGAATATCCACAACCTTAACCGCATAATTTGAACCTTGCATGCCTATAAAACCCTTAAATTTTGGAATATGTTCGATATTGACTGTAACCGGCATGCTTATATTGTGTGCTATTTTTATTACGTCTCCGACCTGCGTACTGAGTATATCTCTTACTGTTGCTTCTACTTCATTAAAAACAGTATAAAGCGTCAACGAAACTCCGGCAAGCCCCTGCTTTAACTCTTTAATATTCATAACTTTTTTATTAAAGTTTTGCTCAGAATACCAGGTTTTCATAACTAACTGTTTTGCAATAGGCTGTACCGCCATATTAGGTATGCATATGTTAATAATATCCGAGACTGCTCCTATTTTTACATTCATTGTAATAATGGCAATAGGCTCATTTGCAGATACAATTTGTACATATTGTGAGCTTGTTTCAATCCTGTCCAGCTGTACGCTGATTTTGTTTATCCTTTCCCAAGCTTCGCTCATCAAAGATAAAACCTTTTTTATTACGCGCTCAATAATCGATAATTCGATTTCAGTGAACGGCTTATCTACAGCCTGCACTTCACCCGTCCCGCCTAAGAGCCTGCTTATAATCTCATAAGAAATAGCAGAAGAAATAACAAACAGGGACGACCCCTGCAACGGCGGCATATTGATAATAGATACCACCACGGGAGAAGGCATAGAGTTGCTAAGTTCAGAAAAAGTCTGTTCTTCAATTGAAATAACGTCAACCTCACAGAGTGTACGCAGTGTGCCCGATAAATAGGTAGAAAGCCTGCTGGCGTAGTTATCGTAAATAAAATGAAGCGTACGTATCTGTTCCTTGGAGAACTTATTTGCAGTACGAAAATCATAAGGCTTTGCCGTTTTGGGGTCTTCTGCTACAAACTCGTCGACCGGCGCATCCTTTCCTGAAGTCAGTACGCTTAAAAGTTCATCTATTTCATTTTGAGATAAAATATTCGCCAATGTTTATCTCCTATCAACAGCTTTATTTAAACACATTTATTGTATCACATAATCATTGAAATATATCGTGTTAATGTAGTCTAATTTCAATTCTGTTTTAAGTCTGTCAACAATCTCTTCGCGCAAAGTCTTTTGTATATCGTTGCTGCGCAGGTCTTCTTCCGTTTTGCTTCTCAGTAAAAACACAATATTATCTCGTATTATGTGGCTGCGCTCAGTAAGATACTCTTGTGTCTCATCCGGATTCGTCGTACTAAGCTCAATAACTATAGTCACTTTCAGCAACCTTGTGCTGTCTTTGATATTTGTTACAAAGTAATCGCCCGGTACAAAATAGCTCGTTTGCACTTCAGGCGGCGGCGCCAGAAAAAGAAAGTATGTTAGCGCACCCGCCGCAATTAAAACTAAAACAATAATAGTTATTACTTTTTTCATAACAAACTCCTATTCCTTTAAAATACTTTCAAGAACGAAGTCTACCCGCCTGTTGCTTGCTCTGCCCGCCGAAGTTTCATTGGAATCCACCGGATGATATTCACCGTATCCCATAGGTATGAACTTAGCCGGTATAATATCCGTCATGCTCAGCATGTATCTTACAACAACAAGAGCCCTTGAAGCGGATAACTCCCAGTTATCGGCGAACCGCGAATTATGAATAGGCACATTATCCGTATGCCCCTCAATACGAATCCTTTGTATTAAATCATCGTATTCTTCAATAATCACGCAAATCGAGCCAAGTATCATTTTTGCATCGGTTTTAAGAAAATCCTTACCCGAATCAAAAAGGGCTGAATCCGACATGCGAATCAGTATGGCATTTTCCTGCTCCTCAACATTTAATAGACTTGAAAGGTTATTCTCCTCAATATGCGATTTTATTTTTTGATACAATTCGTCAAATCTTTCTTTTATTTCCTCAGCGTTTGCATCCGATTGCGGAGACGGTGTAGGAGTAGGGTCGGCGTTTACCTCGCTTGCTATCTCGCCCTGTACATTGCCGGGGTCTATAGCCTGTATTGCCACAAACGGCGTGCCGGACAGCGAACTTACAATCTCTTCCCATTTTTGCGCATCTATTGTAGAAAAAGAAAAAAGCAACACGAAAAAGGTCAACAGCAAAGTGACCATGTCTCCGTAAGTATTCATCCATGCAGGCGCTCCTTCTTCCTGAAGCTCCTCTTTTTTCTTCCTGAATCTCACCTTGTCACCTATTCTATCTCTTTGACCTCTGCATTTGTTTCTTCTTCTTTCCTGATCTCCCTGCGTGCTAGGAACGAGGTCAGTTTATCTTTAATAATACGCGGATTCTCGCCGTCCTGTATAGAAAGCAAGCCTTCCATATATAGTTCTTTTTGCAGGCTCTCCGCATCGCTTTGGGCTTTCAGTTTCTTTGCAATCGGTGTAAATACCAAGTTTGCAAGAACGACACCGTAGAATGTTGTAACAAGCGCAATTGCCATATTCGGTCCGAGCGAACCGTAATCAGATAAATTCTTAAGCATATTGATAAGCCCGATAAGCGTTCCAATCATGCCGAAAGCGGGTGCATAACCGGCCATGCTTAATATAATTGCCTGTCCCTGTGAATGCCTTTCCTGAATGAACGCAATCTCCGTCTGAAGTATGCTTTTTACCAGTTCAGTATCCGCCCCGTCAACTATAAGCATAATACCCTTCTTTAAAAACGGATTCTCAATCTCTTCCATTGCGTCTTCCAATGCCAGCAAGCCTTCACGCCGCGCTATATTTGCAATTTGTATGATTAATTCTATATCCTCGTTTAAGTCTACTTTTACTTTTTTAAATGCATTTGTGTAAACGGTTTTAAGTGATTTTAGCATTTTTCCGGGATAGGATACGATTGTTGAGGCAATTGTACCGCCAACAGTAATGAGAACCGATGCAGGGTCAATAAATGAATCTATAGTACCTGAAAGATAAATAGATATTATTATGCATGCAAATCCAATTATTATGCCCGATACCGTTGTTTTTTCCACATCAATACTCCCCTAGTTATTTTTCTTCCGGAGTTTCAGCGCAAAATATTTTTCGCTTATATTCTATAATCAGCTTCTGTATTTCAACTGTTGTTTCCGATACCACAAGTTTTCTGCCTGAAACCATCGAAACCACTGTATTTGGTGTTTCCTCTACAAACTCAATAAGCTCGCAGTTTACTAAAAATTCCTGGTTGTTTAAACGGTGAACGCGGATCATTTCATCATTCCTTTCTCAAAGAATCTGTGCAGCGTGGCCGTGCGCCACGCCGCACGCCGCTTTAGTTAGCCGTTATCGTACCATGTTAACAAGTTCCTCGAGCATTTGGTCTGTAGTGGTGATAATTCTTGAGTTGGCCTGAAAGCCCCTCTGCGTTACAATCATGTCCGCAAACTCACTTGTCAAGTCTACGTTTGACATTTCCAGCGTACCCGGATTAAGAAGACCTCCGGTACCAACGCCCGGTGTATGGCGAACCTCAGTGCCCGAGTTTACCGTTACCCTGTATGTGTTCTGCCCTACCTTCTCTAAGCCGTTCGGGTTAGCGAAAGTCGCCAAGGTTATCTGTCCTATCACCTGGCTTTGGTTGGTCGCCTGGTCAATACCTACCACCTGGCCGCTGCTGTTGATTGAAATATCATAATAATTAGGGTCTAGGTAAATATTGGTTGGTATGGGATCGCCTCCGCCGTCGAGAACAAGCGCTCCGTTTAAATCTACTTCATAACCTTGAACGTATGCTCCGTTTGCATCTACAAGATAGTGATTAACATCCTGATAGAAGTTGCCGGCACGCGTATACGACAGCTGCCCGTCACTGGACATAATAAAGTAGCCGTCGCCTTCTATTGACAGGTCAAGCGAATTACCCGTATACTGCGGCGTAGACTTGGTATGCAGCACATCGATTGTGGCAACCTGAACGCCAAGGCCTATCTGCTGCGGGTTTGTTCCGCCCGAACCGGTGCCCGTTGTGGAAGCCGGTTTGATTGTCTGGCTGTATATGTCCTGAAATATCACGCGGCTCGATTTATAGCCTATCGTGTTTACGTTTGAAATATTGTTTCCTATAACATCCATTTTTGTCTGATGGTTTCTAAGACCGGTAACACCGGAATACAATGAACGCATCATAGTTGTGTTCCTCCTGTATTATGCAATTTGAGTTATACTGGACACGGGAATGTTCTGCCCGTTTACAACAGCGAATATGCTGCCGTCCTTTATTATGAGCTTTTCTACCTGACCGGAAATTGTCGTAACCGTGTCGTCTTCGGCTTTAATATCTGCCGATACTGTTTTCCCAATCAAATTAGCTCCCTGCAATATTTTTGTATCCAAATTGTTTTCAATGCTTGAAGGGTCCATAACCCCTGTGACTTTAACGGCGTTATACGTCTCACCGCCAACAAGCAAATAGTTGATTCCTTTTTCATTGACAACTCCGTCAACTTTGCCGAAAATCAACCCGGCGGAATCCTCTATGTAAACATATTTGCCAATCATGCTGTAAGCCTGGCTTGTCTCAAAGCTCTGGCTTAAAGACTGAAAACCCTCCAGTAATGAAAACTGAGCCATCTGCGCAAGAAACTCTCCGTGTCCTGCCGGCTCAAGTGGGTCCTGATTAGCCATTTGAGCCACCAATATTTTCAGAAAGTCCTGCTGGGACATGTTATTGCTGTTACCTGTACCGTTTAAGCTTTCGAACGTCCTTAGAGTTGACGCCGTAGCAGTTGTTTGTTCTACTGGCATAAAAACGCCTCCTTATTAGGCTAAATACTCGAAAGAGCTGCCGTAAAGATAATAATCCGCAGCCCCCGACATCGCATCATAAAGACCGGTTCCGGTCAGCCACTCTAAAGAACTTCCGCTGCCTTTATTACCGCCGCTTTGACGGCCGTTTTGCCTGTGGGCTTCGTAGCCGCCGTCCGCTAATGATTCGTTGCTCTGGTAAGAGATGTCTATACTCGTTACGGTTATTCCCTTGTCTCTCAGCAGATTCTGTAAAGCCGGCGCCTGATCGCATATCATTCCTTTGACTGCTAAATCGCCTGATTTTATAGCCATCCGAATGTTGCCGTTTTCCATTACAAGCTTAATGTTTAACTTGCCAAGATACTCCGGCTTTAGTTCTACATCAAACTCGTGCCGGCCGCCTTCGAACTGCGTACTTATCTTGTCAACAATACGCACGACATTGTCCCTGACAAAATCGGGCTGCTCAGACGAAAGCTGTGGCGCTGCGCTTTCCTTAGCAGTTGCGGTTGAAGCATCTGCCTTTTGTACGCTGCTTGATGCCGCCGCCGTTCCATCAACGCCGGCCTGAAGACTCACAGCCGCAGATGCAGCCTTTGGATTTCCGTCTTCGCTCTGCTGCGCTGTGTTTGATGTGCCGACGTCTTTTATTTGCGCTTGAGGCTTTGCAGTTTTATCCGCGGCATCCTGAACACTACCCGGGCTGTCTTTAAAAACAGCAGCTTTGCCCGCAGTTTGCGCATTTTCCTCTACAGGGCGCTGCAAAACAATCGGCTTACTATCAGAACTGTCAGCCGACAATGTTTCCGCGTTTGGCGCCGGATTTTGCACCGTTTTTATATGCAGCAGCAATTTGAGCAAATCTTGTGCGCTGTCTGTATTCGGCAAAGTTGTTTGGCACGCCGCCGCGTTAACGGTTTTGTCGCTGTTGGTACTCTCGAGGGAGCCCAGATACTCTTTTACTATGCTCAATATCTGCTGCTGCGTGTCAGGCGGCAGAGTATTGAACTGTTTGTTAGATAGCATCCATGCAAATTGCTCAGACATTCCACTCCCCGTTGGTTTCTCGTTAACCTGCATCCATTTCGAAAGCACGGCTGCCATATCAGCGGCAACCGTATGCCCCTGTGCTTCTTTAGGCAACGCTGACGGAACATCATGCTCGGGTACAAAGAGGGCGTCTGTTTGATAATCCAGCAATCCGAATCCTTCGAGAATGCCAGCAATTCCGGTTTGTGCTGTGGAATTGACGACCATGCTGTTATCATCTGTGCTGCAGCTTCCAAAAAGCGCCTGTGCGATAGCCGCGTATTCGTTTTCAAGACAGTTTTTAAGCTGCTGCTTAAATTCTGCTGAAATCGGCTTGACCTTAGTCTGTTTTAAGCCGCTGCCGCAACAAGGCGGTGTGGGAGCCGCAACGTTTGGTGTTTCTGCAAACACCGGTGTTGCATTCAATTGTTCATCCCTCCTTAACTATTTAATTTTTATTAACTGGCACCTCCTTTTTTATTTCATCATTGCTGATAAAACACTTGTTGCAAGTTTTGAACTCATCTTATCCAGTATCTGCGCCGCTTTTTCTTCGTTCATCGCTTTAAATAAGTCGGCAATACGGGATACCGGTTTAAGCTTGCTGATTGCATCAGCAGCCTTTTGAACATCCATCTTTTCAAATACCTGAGCTGTAGCTTTTAACTCTGCCTGAGCCTGCGCAAGCGCATACACTTTCTCGGATTCGGTTTTAAAATCTTCAAGCTGCTGGGTAAGCGTTTTCTCACGTTCGCTTAAATCTTTTTCCTGCGCAGAAACATCATCTTCTTTTCTATCGATATTTTTCTTCCTTTTCTCAAGTGTTTGTTCCAATTTATTTAGTTCAGCCTGCTTTTTTTCCAATTCTTCGGCCGAAGGCCCTTCGTAGACCTCTTCGTCTGCCTGAATATTGTCTTTTAAAATTGCAACAACAGCCTCTGCCGAACCACCGACATTAAAATAAACAATCATCGCGCCCGCTAAAACCAGAACAACTAAAAAAATGCACGCGATTGCTCCGCCCGATGATTTGCCGGCTTTGTGCCCCGCAGATTTTGTCACTGGTTTCTTTACTGCGGCTTTGGCCGGCTTCTCGGGTTTCGCTTTCGGTATCTTTGGTTCTTTTGGCGGTTTAGGGACCTTTTTAGGCTCTTTTGAAGCTTCCTGCTCTTTTTCTATAATATCTTCCTGCATAACCCATCCTTTATGAAACTGTTACTCTATATGAAACCATATCGTCTATAAACTTGCCGTTTTCTTTTTTGACTTCGTCAAGATACTCTTTGTACTGCTTTTCATACAGCTTATCCAGCAATTTTATTTCTCTGCGCACCTGCACTAGTTTTTTATACCATTGCTCCTTTTCGTTCTCGAGCCTATCTATCTGTGATTGTACGGCTGCCATCTGAAGTTTTGTGCATTCAAAATAACGGCCGTAATCACCTGCGCGCAATGCCAGCATACCCAAAGATACCGCACCACAGTATTCAGCTTTTGTCCTGTCAAAACAGCCGGCCAGAAAACCAAGCTCGTTCCTGCAGGAAGAAATCTGTTTGTCCAGCAGACTAATCTGCATCTTATACTGTTTTTCCGTCCCCACCTGCAGGTCATACCATTGCTGCAGCGTGAATACAAACTGCTTCATTTTTTTAAGCTCTCATCTCATATATTTCATTTACAATTTCCATTGTCTGCTCAAATGTAAACCTCTCCGGCACTTGCTGCATAAGCAAATCGTTTATTGAGTCGATCATTGCTATAGCCTCGTCTATCTTTGCACTTGACCCCGGCTTGTACGCGCCAATGGAAATAAGATCCTGAGCGTCCCTGTATGTGGCCAGCACTCCCTTTATATAAGAAGTCTTTTTCTGGTCTTCCTCGCTCATAACATCCGGCATAAGACGGCTTACGCTTTGCAATACATCTATCGCCGGATAATGGTTGTTGTTTGCCATCTTTCTCGAAAGTACAATATGACCGTCGAGTATTCCCCTTACCGTATCTGAAATAGGTTCATCAAGATCATCGCCTTCAACAAGAACGGTATAAAGCCCGGTGATTGACCCGCGGCTGCACATTCCCGCACGTTCCAGAAGCTTTGGCATAATAGCATATACAGACGGCGTAAATCCTCTTGATACCGGCGGCTCGCCTATAGCCATGCCAATCTCCCTTTGTGCCATAGCAAACCTTGTCAGGGAGTCCATCATAAGCATTACGTCCATTCCCTGATCGCGGAAATACTCAGCCATCGCGGTTCCCACCATAGCGGATTTTAAACGAACAAGCGCAGGCTGGTCGGAAGTAGCCACAATAAGCACAGAACGCGATAGGCCCTCTTCCTGTAAATCCTTTTCTATAAAATCGCGTACTTCGCGCCCTCTTTCCCCAATAAGCACAATTATGTTTATGTCCGCCGATGTGTTGCGCGCAATCATACCCATCAATGTGCTTTTACCGACCCCGCTTCCTGCAAAAATTCCTATCCTCTGTCCTTTTCCCAGTGTAAGCATGGAATCTATTGCTTTTATCCCCAGCGTCAGCCGTTCCGTAATACGCCGTCTTTCAAGCGGGCTGGGCGGCGCATTCATTATCGGGTAGAACCCCTCCGCCTGTACCGGGCTCTGCCCGTCCATAGGGTTGCCAAGCCCGTCAAGCACGCGGCCGCAGAATCCCCTCCCCACAGCAACGCTGAGCGCTCTGTCGTCGGACACTACATAGCTGTTAGGTCCCACTCCAGATAATTCCCCGAAAGGCATCAGCAGCACCTTTTTTTCCTTAAAACCGACTACTTCGGCCAGAACATACTGATCCTTGTTATCCGTATATATACGGCATATATCGCCGAGCTTTGCAGACATACCGACAGCTTCGACCGTCAATCCATATACCTGGTTTACCCTGCCGCCATATTCCAGAAAAGATTTATCTTTCAGTGCGTTTTTATAGATTTGAGTTTTGGGGAACATATCAATCCCCCTGTTCTTTAAGATGCTGCCTTACCTTTTTAAGCTGTCTTGAAACACCCGCATCCACTATTTCTTTTTCTGATTCTATTATACAATCGCCCTTTTGCATGGACGCATCGCAATAAACCTCGTATTCGCCGCATTCTGTTTGCGATTTAAGCCATTGCGGGCAATCCTTAAAGAACTTTTCATACTCGCTGCGGCTTACATATAACGCAAATTTATCCGCTCTTTTCATGCTTTCCACAGCGTTTTTAACAAGTTCCTTATATGCTGTATCGTCTTTTTCGAGCGTTATATTTATTATTTTTTCGGTTATATCGATAGATAAGTCGAGTATACTGCTTTGCAAATCTTCAAAAAGGCCTTCTCTGTATGCTTCCACCTTGGAGATAACGTTCTGTAACTCTTTATACTGTTCGTCATGCTTGTTTTGTGCTTCCGCAAGCCCTTCGCTTATACCCAACTGCCGCGCTTCCTCTTTAATCTGCTCGGCTTCTGCCAATGCATTTGAAATTATCTGCTGCGCTTTTATATTGGCACTCTGCATAAACTCCTTGGCTTTCTCCCGTATTTCGGGAGGCAAATCCGAGTCATCATTCAAAGTTATTTTTTCATGTGAAAGCGGTTTTTTTGTCGTCTCCTTATGAGTTATGACAATGCACGACTTGTTCATATTCATATTGTCAACAAGCGTTTTGTCAATCTTAAACAATTAACTCATCCCCCGAGTTGCGTGAAATGATTATCTCACCCGAATCATCAAGCTGTCTTATTACGTTAACAATCTTTTGCTGCGCTTCTTCAACGTCTCTCACGCGCACCGGACCCATATATTCAATATCTTCCTTTAACATCTCCTGAAGGCGTTTAGAAATGTTATCATATATAATCTTCGCCACCTCATTAGTGGCGCCTTTTAGCGCAACAGCAAGATCCCGGTTGTCAATCTCCTTTAATACTCGCTGTACGGCCTGGTTGCTGAGCTTAACAATGTCTTCAAAGATAAACATGCGTTTTCTTATTTCCTCAACCAGTTCCGCATCCGTTTCTTCCAGCGCCTCAAGCAAGTGCCGCTCCGTCCCTCTATCAACGCTGTTAAGAATCGTAACAAGGCTGTCTATACCGCCGGTTATCGTCTGGTCGGCAAAACTTAAGGTGGAAAGCTTTTTTTCAAGCACCCGCTCGGTTTCCTTAATATATTCGGGTGATGTTATTCCCATATTTGCGATGCGGGCAATTACGCTTGTCTGCTTTTCAAGCGGCAAAGCCGCAAGTATTTGTGCGGCATGTTTTGGTTCTACATACGAAAGTATAAGCGCAATTGTCTGCGGATGCTCATTTTGTATAAAGTTTAACACCTGAGTGCTGTCGGCTTTTCGTATAAAGTCGAACGGTTTGACACGAAGCGATGAAGAAAGCTTACCAATAAGATCGTTTGTTTTTGATTCACCGAATGCTTTGTTTAAAATCTCTCTTGCAAGATCAATTCCGCCTTCTGATATATATTTTCTTGCTATGCACATTTGCATGAACTCGTCTATCACCGTTTCTTTAAGCTCTGGGTCAACACGCCTCATGCTGGTAATGCTTAGGGTAAGTTGTTCTATCTCCTCTTCAGACAGAAATTTATAAACCTTGGCCGCCTGATCTTTTCCCATTGTAATCATAAGCACTGCGGCCTTTTCTTTTGGCGTCAGTTTGTCCCTTACCATTGTGTGCTCCTAGTCTTCATTAAGCCAGTTGCGCAGCAAATTAGCAACCGATTCAGGATTTTTCCCTATATAGTCCTCAAGTATCTGAAGCTTGTTGTCTGTCTTGTCAAGATCCTCAATACTTATATCATCAAACGAAGGTCTTGGCGGTTCGCCCAAAACAGCCTCATCGTCAACAATATACTCAAATCCGCCTTCTGTTACCGCTGTTCTGCCGCTGTTTACAAACATTTTTATCACTGCCGCAAGTATTATTAATACAATAACCGCGGAAGCAACAATTATTACAAGACGAAGCGTTTCAGCGTCCTGAACGCTTTGGAGTATTTCCTGCTGCTGCTGGAAAGAATTATTTATTCCGTCCGGCTCTTCAGCCGAAATAAACGGCAGCATGGCAACTGTCACAAGCGACTTATCCACACCTATTGCTGTTGCAATAAGATTTATAACTTCCTCGGTATAATCATCGGCGTTTTCGCTGTTGATGATTACCGATACGGAAAGTTCCTCAATTGTTCCCTTTGCCTGCTCTATCAGAGTTTTTGTTTCGTTTATTTCTAAGTTAGCTTCCCGCGAAACGTTATAGTATACGGCATTATCGTTGTCTTCAATTTTTGCTAAATACTCGGACGCTGTTCCGTTTGCATCGATACCTGCCACATCACCCTCTGTTTCATTAATAATGGCTTCAACAAGCTCCTTCATGCTGACCACAAGTCCTTCCGTCCCGTTGGAGGGCGGCTCAAATTCAATTGATTCTATTACCTTTGTGTCAAAATTAAGCTTAACGTTGATTTCAGCCATAACATTATTGTCTCCGAATACGGGCGCCAGCAGATTTATTACCTGATCCTTAAGGCGCTTTGCAATGCTTGTCTGAAGGCCTATTTGTGTATCAACGCTTTCAATCTCGTTATCTTTGTTAACGCTGTATTGATTCATCGAGGAGTCTGTAATGCTTATGTTCTCTACATCAAGCCCTGAAACACTGTTGGACACAAGTTCGGAAATGGATTTGACTTCATCGCCGGTAAGCCGCTGCCCGCCGTGCAGCTCAAGAAGCACTGCAGCCGTGGGCGCCTGTTCTTTGTCGGAGAACACATATGAACTTTCTTCGCCGAGGTCTATGTTTACCACCGCATCCTCAACCTTGCTCATTTTCATAATTGTGCGGCGCAGATTCTCCTGAAGCTGAAACTGGTAATAGACCTGTTTTTCCATATCGGTTACGCCAAGCCCTGAAGCGTTCTGAAAAATATCGTAGGACAGTCCGCTGTTTGGGTATCCCTGCGCTGCCAGCTGCATACGCACGCTGTCCGCTACCAATTCATCAACAAGTATAGTACCCGTGCCCTCAGCCTTAGCATCAACGCCCATGTCCTCAAGCATGCCTAATACTATACCCGCTTCCGAAGAATCAAGCCCTCTGTATAAAACAGTATAATTTTTTTGATTCAGCACTACCGAGACCAGCACAAGAATAATGATTATTACTGCTATAAGTATAAACAGCCTGACCTTTTGGCCTTTTTCCATTTTTTTAAAAGCATCAAAAATTTTTGAAGGTATCTTCGTTAACGCGTTCGCCATAAGCCTTCCCAATACATAAATAATAAAATATATAAATATATGTTGATTCGAATTATTAATAAACTTTTTTTCCATTGTTAATCAATAAATTGTTAAAGTATTCTTTCTATATTGCCGATATATCAATCGTAAGAGAAATATAAACGTTGACGAAGGCGCCCAGAAACGTTTGTTTTTCTTTTATAAACCACGCAAGGATGCGAAAAAAATTTCAGGGAGGAAAAAATTATGCGTATTAACAACAACATTATGGCGATGAATACTCATCGTCAGTACGCTATGAACAACACTAGCGTATCAAAATCAACCGAGAAATTGTCGTCAGGCTTTAGAATCAACCGTGCCGGCGACGATGCTGCCGGTCTTGCGATTTCAGAAAAAATGAGAGCGCAGATCCGCGGCCTGCAGATGGCCTCTAAGAACAGTGAAGATGCCATATCGCTTGTGCAGACGGCTGAAGGCGCCCTTACAGAAACCCACTCCATACTTCAGCGTATGCGCGAACTGGCTGTACAGTCAGCAACCGACACTAACGATGATTCTGTTGACCGCGCTGCATTGAACTCCGAGTTTGCCGAGCTTAAGCTGGAAATCGACGACATCGCAACCAAAACCACATTCAACAACAAGGTATTGCTCAACGGCAGCTTTGGTTCAACCGCTTCGGTGACGGGCGCTTCGGCTGTAAGACCCGGTGTTCTTGGTGTCACCGACATCACAATCCAAGGATTCTCAACGGCTGATACAATCAACATCACGCGTCCGGGTGCCGCAGGCACAGCCTACACCTTCACGCTGGCTTCCGACAGCACAGCGGTGGTCCAGGCACAGCCGGCAGGTGCTGGCACAGTCAGCCTTGATTTCGGAGGCGGAAGAACTGTAAGCATCACTATGGCTTCGCATGCTGCTGATTCCTTCGTTGGTCAGGCTCTTGCGTTTACCGTGTCCGGTACAGCTGCCCAGATACATACAGGCGCAAACAAAGATGAAAGCCTGGCAATAACAATAGGTGATATGCGGGCTGCCAATCTTGGTTTGACCTCTGCTGCCGTGGATACTCAGAGCAATGCAAACGATGCCATAGGCACTGTCAACGCGGCAATCAATGATGTATCGGAACAGCGCGCAAACCTGGGTGCTGTGCAGAATAGGCTTGAGCACAAGATAAGCAACCTCGATACATCCGCAGAAAACCTGCAGGCTGCCGAAAGCCGTATCAGAGACCTCGATATGGCAAAAGAGATGACAGTATTCACCCAGAACAGCATACTTGTACAGGCTGCGACCGCTATGTTGGCTCAGGCCAATGCAGCTCCGCAGAACGTGCTCTCGCTGCTCGGGTAAACGGCGCCACACACAGAGTCCATCCGACTCTCAGTCTAAAAATAGGAACTGCCGGCTCGCAATCGGGTCGGCAGTTTCTTATTTATGCAGCCGCTTGCCAAAGCAAAAAAATTACTGCTTTGCAGTATAGGTTGCATGCCGCAGTCTTTACGTTTTTGAGAATATCAAAAGCCCTCACGCGCTGCTGCATGAGAGCCTTAGTTTTTCGTATTTAATATTAATTAACGGCCAAAAGAAATCGCCGGCGTATTAGCCGCCGCTCGATTCAGATCTACTGTTTCATCCAAAAGCTCCTTACGGAATATCCTCATTTCCTTAGGAGCGTTTATACCTATCTTAACCCTATCCCCTTCAATTGATAAAATCTCTATCACAACGTCCTGATTAAGCGTGATTCCTTCACCCGTTTTCCTCGACAACACCAGCATCCTGCTCTCCTCCTTTGTCAAGACTCTTCATGATTGCCTCATATACCGGCCAGCGAATAGGCATCGTCTTTGCGTCAATAATAATCTGCTTTCCTATACCGCGCACAGCATTAATAATAATGGGCGCGGCAAGATTTACTGTCATCTCTTCAATTTTACCCGGAATCACAACAACATTCATTACCAGCAAATCGTTCTGGCTTTCAACCTGCAGTTCCTCAAGCTCGTTTTCACGGATATCTATATAATAATCATCCATTATCTCAAACGAAAGTATTACAGGCAAAGCAATGTATTTGTTTTCCGTTGACTGCAGCCAGTATACGGGTTTTGTCTGCGGCACCTCAAGAATAATAAACTGACGCAGTTCCTCAAACCCGGGCAAACCCTGCGGAAATTCAATAAGCTTTGAATCCTTGGTATCAAAAGAACCGAATCTATCGGTTTCAATGAGCATATTTAGCCCCCCTTTGCATCACGCTACTTTAGAAAATTGATAAGCGAAGTCTGAACTATATTGTTGCCTACCTGAAGCGCTGCCGTATATACAAATTCCGCCATCTTATAATTCATTATAGCTTCGGCCTGGTCAACATCTTCAATTTTCGATTTTATCGCTTCGTATATATATACATCATCTTCAAAGCGGTTTTGTATAAGCTCTAAGCGGTTGACTCGCCCGCCTACGCTCACATCAACAGACATTACATGCGTCTGGCAGTCCTGCAGTTTTTTTATAAACTGTGAAATTTCTTCGCCTGAAGCATCGTTTTTCAGCGCAGTGTAAAAATCATCGAGCACCGTGTAAACGTTATTTTCGCCCATACCAAAAAGCTGCGTTCCTGTCGTTGATATATCCATTATAACGTCGAAACCGATTTCATATTGTATGGAAGCTTCATCCTCGGCTAACAGGGCAGGGTTTGACTCATCGGTTAGATCATACCCATTGTACAAAATATTGCCCGTTGCGTCCAAAACAAATGGCGGAGAAGTAACATTATAGCCGCCGAAAATATATTTATCGCCCGATTTCGCATTGCCAATATTTAAAACATGGTCGCGCAGCTGCCCTATTTGTTCCGCCGTCGCAGCTTTATCCTCAGCAGATAAATAATCATTGCTCATGTACACAGCTTTTTCATAAGCCGTCTTGAGCATATCATTGAGTTCAAGAACCGAAGATTCTGTCAGCTCAAGCCATGTCAGCGATTTTTCTACATTTTTTTTATACTGTTCGCTTTTATAGATTTTTACGCGGGTCTGCATGCTGGATATAACCCCGATAGGATCATCCGAAGGCTTGGTAATCCGTTTGCCCGTTGCCATCTGGTTTTGCAGTTTATTCAATTCAGACATATTATTGTTTAAATTCTTTAAATACCCGCTAAGCATCATGCCGCTTGTCACGCGCATAATAATTGCCTCCTTTACGGCTAACGGCCAACTAGGCCTGTCCGGTTTATCAGCACATCAAGCGCCTCGTCAATCGCGGTTAAAACACGTGAGGCGGCCGCATACGCGTGCTGATATGTAATCATCTGAACCATTTCCTCATCAAGCGACACTCCGGAAACCGACTGCCGCCGGTTTTCAAGATTGTCTACAATCGTTTTCTGGCTATAAGTCATTTTCTGACTCGTAGAGCTTACTAACGCTATTTCTACAGTGGTGCTTTTTAAGTAGTTCTCAAAGTTGCCTACGCCGGGTATATCCATTCTTGTCGAAAGCGCGGATAATGCCAGCGCATTTTCATTATTGCCCTTCTCCGGGTTTGCAGCACTAGGATCAATAAATACACCGGAGGCTGCAATGTTATTGACATTCGCCAGTATCTGTGCCGACAAATCCAGTGTCCCGGCTGTGATGTCGCCGTAACCGCCTGCAGGCACGTCAAAAAAGTTGATACCTGTCTGGGACGGCTGTGCCCCGTACGGCATTGTATATCCGCCACTATGAACATCGTTGAACGCCTCAGCCATGTATCTTGCAAGCTTGTTCAGGTTCTGCAGAATATAAGGTATACCGACATCATCCGGCGAGTTACCGTCCCGCAGAATTTTGTATGCATACAGTTCGCCGTCGCTGTAGGAAAAAGGCGTTGTCGTACCCTCGTAATATATCTCATAGAAATCCGGCGAACCTGACACTTCTCCGGTAAGCACTGGCTGGGTTTCCAGCAGCGTTACCGTAACGTGATTTATCAGTTCAACGCCGTCGCAGTTTACAATAAAATAACCGTTAGAATCCTCTTCGTATGTTATCCCAACAAGCTCCGAAAGCTGGTCGAGCAATACGTTGCGCTTATCACGAAGGTCATTGGCCTTCTGCCCGGACAGTTCGTATGCGTAAACCTGCTTGTTATAGCCTGCTATGCTTGTCAGCAGGTCGTTTATATCCTGCACGACAGCATTCATAGATTCGTTATATGTGACCTGCAAGTCAACCAGACCCTTGTAATAATGACCGAATGTATCTATCATTTTCAAGGCGTTCTGCTGAACATTTGTACGAATCTCTTCATTCACCGGGTCCATTGAAAGTTCGCTGACACTATTGAAAAAGTCTTTCATGGCAGCCGAAATGCTGCTGTCTGAAAGTTCGTTTAGAATAGATTCGACATACTGCAGTTCCTCAGCGCGGGTACTCCAATATCCAAGCGATGCGTTTTCCTTACGGTACTGCCTGTCAATGTAATCACTGCGAATCTGATCTATAACACAGGTTTCAACGCCGCCGCCAATAATCGCTCTTTTATCGTTAGCGATATGTGACGGTGCAAGGTTCGGATCTATCGCCTGCTGCAATATGCGCTGGCGGGTATACCCAACAGTATTTGCATTGGCAATGTTGTGTCCCGTCAAAGTGATAGAGCGCTGACTTACTGCCAACGCTGACTTTGAGATTTCTAACCCGAAAAACATACTTGCCATTTTATTACCTCAAACCATTTGGTCAACCAACAGATTGCCGGTTTCATGCCTGTCCATAATTACGCCCGAGTGCGAATAGACACCCAGTTTTTTATTAAGATGTCCGGTCAGCAGATTTACGCAGAAAGCAGAGTATGCAAGATGCGTATCGATAAGCCCTTTGTTAACAAAATTTTGTTCCGATAGCTCTTCCAATACGCTCTCCAGTTCCTTTTTGATGCGTTTAAAATCCTGCTTTATATCATCATCTAATACATCCATTATATGCTCAAGGCGCAGCGTATCGCGGGGCATACGGCATAAAGCTGCTATTTTGCCAATCAAACCTTCGCGTTCGGTCTCAAGCTGCTTTATTTTTTTAAGTACCACCCATTCTTTTGCAACAATACGCTCAAGCTCTGCAACATCATTTTTAAGCAGGCTTTCTTTTTTTTCTCCGGCCAGTGCAAGAATTAAACTATATTCTTTTGTCTCTTGCTTCAATACCGCTTGAAGCGCTGTTATCAGCCGGTCCACAATAATGCCTCCTTTCATATAAAACTGATGCTGCTATTTACCTAATATCTTTTCTGCCACCTTTATCCCCGGAACCGAATAAGTATCGTTTTTGATTTGCTCCGCAACTTGATTGATATGTTCGAGTTCCTCGGAAGACCGCACCTCCATCATATTCATCGTTTCCTTAAGCGCATTGGAAAACATTTTAGCGCCGTCTGTTATTTCAGCCCTGTCCGTACCGGGCGAGGCTGCCGGGGCCGGCTTGTTTTCCCTAATATGCGTATACTGCCTAAGCAAATCCTTCGGGGATATTGAATCAATTCTCACAGTCTTTCACCTCATATATATAAATATTTATTTATCATAATAATCAATATGCATTTTGCCCAACCCTTTTGCGCTGCCTTTTTTTCTGTCCTCGGGGGCTACATATGCTCCTTTTAAATCATACTCCAGCATTCTGCTGCATTCCTTGCAGTAACGGCCTGTTGGTATAGATCGGCTGCAATTCTCACACAGCAGCAGCCCGTTGTCTTCTGCTATTGTCAGGCGTCCATCTTTCAAATATGATAGTATTGCTTTCTCAGAAACGCCTGTTTTCTGCGATATCTCAACAACGTTGGCATTTTGGTTCTCGTATATATAATCTCTCACCTTTTCAAAATCTTTTTCCGTCTTTTCGGTGCATTCAGGACAATTACCCGCCCCGAACGAATAAAACAACTTGTTGCATATGTTACATTGCTTAAGCCGAGAGTCCATTTATGCCTCCTTGTATTTATCTTATATTGTTAGCGTTTGACGCCATCTGATCCCATATGCTCACAGCCCTTCCTGCAAGCGAAAACGCTCTTTGGGCACGAATCAATCTTGATAGTTCAACAGCCAAATCAACATTTGAAGACTCCATAACCCCCTGCGATATTTGTGCCTCCGAGGCCACGGGCGGTCCGGACACTTCCGTCTCGATATAGCATCCGTTTCCCTGTGCCAGCAATCCTTCTTTGTTCATAAAATCAACTATCCGCAAAGTTGCAGCTGAAACACCGTCAAATGCTATCAATCCCTCCGGACTGACCGTAATCTGATCCGTATTCAAAGGTACGCTTATACGGTTATTGTCGGTATCCAGAATGTAATTTCCTTGCGCGGTTACCAGATAACGACCGTCCGCTTCGCTGGAAACGCCGAAACACCCATTGCGCGTATACATTATTTCACCGTCGCTGTCGGCCACTGTAAAAAACCCGTTGCCGTCAATATATAAGTCAAGAGAATTGCCGGTATTAAGCGGATTCCCAAAGGAAAAATCCCTGGAAGTGGAGACTATCAAAACACCCGTACCCTGCTGCAGATTTTCGGTACTCGCCGTGTCTGCGGGATTTATCAATTCAGTATACAGCGCATCTTTAAAGCTGACCCGCTGGCTTTTGAATCCTGCAGTATTTATATTCGCAATATTGTTTGCGATTACACCCACACGATGCTGCTGCATCTTAACGCCAAGCCCTGCCGCGTATAAAGTCTGCATTCCGACCACCCTATACCCTTCCTACTTCGTTAACTGACTTTGACAGTGATTCATCAATTATCCTAAGCACCCGCTGATTCATCTCAAAAGCGCGGTTTACTTCAACCATGTTTACTACTTCGTCCGCCATGTTAACATTTGAAACCTCAAGATATCCTTGCATAACCTTAACGTTTTGTGCCTGTCTGACCGGCTGATTCGAGTAATTGGCATACAGATTCTCGCCTGTTTTCCTAAGCCCGGATAAATCATCAAAATCAACGATTCTTAGTCTGTCTGTTATTTGTCCATCTACGGTCACATTTCCCAGTGTGTCAACAGCAAACGAGCCGTGGCCCACATATATTCTTCCGTTATATCCAGATACATAACAGCCGTCGCCGGTTATAAGGCAACCGTCATTTCCTACGGAAAAACTGCCGTCACGGGTATATCTGTTCCCCTCATTAGTCTGTACTGTAAAAAAGCCCTGCCCCTCCAGCGCCAAATCCGTTTGCCGCCTTGTTTCCTCAAGATCTCCCTGAGAAAATACGGTTGCAATAATATCTACATGGGCTCCGGTATTCTGCGGACCTATTAATGCTGATTTATTAAGCAAGTACGGATCCTTTTTGTTCTGTATTAACAAATCTGCAAACGATCGGGAGACAATCGCATCTTTTTTATAACCTGTTGTATCTATGTTAGTTATATTATTCGTCAAGACATTCATTCTGGCTCTTTGAGCCAACATGCCTGTGCCTGCAATATAAAAGCTTCTGAGCATTTAACCACCTCATAATTCTTATCGGCAAAACCTCAACTCCACTTTAGGTTTTTGTTAAGCAGTTATTGTACTTTCTTTATTTTCATTGCAAGCGCTACCTCGCGCACGGAAATATTAAGCTGCTTGGCAATATCGTTAATATCAATGCCCTTCGCACTCATTTCCGCAACTTTGTCGGGTATTTTAAGCTGTACTCTCTCAAGCGATGACAACCCGTTAGCGACAACACTGTTTTTTTCTGTCCCCTGCTCTTTATCGTTATCAGCAACCTTTTCATTAATATCCGCTTTTTCTTCCGGTGTTTCAAGTGCCGCCTCAGCCACCATTTTAATATTGGCAGCAGCTTTATATGCCGCTAATGCAGCTGCGTTAGCGGCGGTCACCTCCGGAAGCGTTTCCGACACGCTAGACTTTAAAAAAACATCGGTCGATTCTACATTTTGTGCAGTCTTGCTGATATGTTTTGTCTCGTCAAGCATTTCTTTTATCTCTGATTTTTTCAGTTCAATATCCGCACGAGCCTCGTCTGCAAATTCTTCAAAGCTTGCAAGCATATCTTCAATGTTCTGATACAGCTTAAAAAGTCTTTGCTCTTTTTCATAGTCACCGCCTTGTTTTTTTGAGCTTTTTCTATGTGTAGCATGTATAAACTTTCCATACAGCCATATACCAAAACACAGCAATATGAATACATATGTAACAAAAGCGTATTCAGTAATACCCATATCAACAACACCCCTTGATTTTATCCGCGTGCCTTTGCGTTCTCGTATACCCCGACAAACTGCATTTTCGACCTAAGTCTCATCACTGCTTTGGAGTGTATCTGTGATATCCGGGATTCCGACACCCCAATAACAGCAGCCACTTCTTTTAAAGTCATTTCCTCATAATAATACAGCGTTATAACAAGCTTTTCTTTTTCAGGAAGGTTATCAATCAAATCCCCGAGTATATGCACCATCTCACGGCTTTCCACTTCCTCTTCGGGAGATAGTCCCTGGCTCTGTATGCCAAGTTCCCAAACAGCATCGTTTTGAATCAGTTCTTCAAAATGAATGATGTTGAACATTTGTGATTTTCCAAGTGTGCTGAAAAGATCATCCTCATCGATATTAAGATAATCAGCCACCTCTTTATCAGTAGGCTCCCGATTATAACGGTTTTCTAAATCATAGTACGCTTGGCTTATCGCCTTTATTTTGCGCCGCAGGCTGGACGGCGCCCAGTCTTGTTTCCGTATATTGTCTATAATCTCTCCTTTTATTCTCATTGCTGCGTAGTATTCAAATTTAACATCGCGTTTGGTATCATACTTTTCGATAGCATCCATAAGTCCGAGTATGCCGCAGCTTAACATATCGTCATAGTTGCTGTATGCTTTATAAATAGGCATAAGCCGCAGTACAATGCTTTTGACCTGCGGAAGATAGTGCAGCACCAATTCGTTCTTATTTTCCAGCGTTCTTTCTCTGTCATATTTTTGCCATAGCCGCTGTGCGCTTTGTTCAGTGTTCATCTTTTCACATCCTGGTACCCTTTTTTCGTGCTAGTATCTGCTGCCGCATAATAAAACGCCCCAGATAATTTCTGTCGCTTTCCGATATGTTAATATACATCAACACCATCTTTTTAGGCTCGCTGTCATTGAACGGCTGCTCACAACGTAGTACCTCCGCTTCAAATATTCTCTTTTCCTTATCTGTCATATTAATTTCAGCACACAGCTTAGTCCCTTTTGGAAATACGTCATAACAGGTGAGAAGTATGCCGTGTTCCGATATATCAACTGTTTTCGCCTTATACTTTTTTTGTTCCTCGTCATCCACACGCCAAATCAAAACCCGAAGTACAATAGGAAGTCTGTAACTTTGGCGCCTCTGAAATTTTTTAACCTCCGAAGCAATCAAAAGTCTGCAAAGCTGTAATCTGCCTTTTGTAAATCTCTCCTGCATCTGCGCATCAAAAACAAATACTCCGGAAGTGCGATAAAATCTTACATTGATTATATCTTGCTGCGAAATCGGTACCGGAATTCCCCTATCCGTAGGATTAAACACAGTAAACAAATCGCCGTTAATATCCTGAAGTTTTGTCCTGTAAGTCTTTCCGTTAATATTAAACTCTAACAATTCGCCGATTTTTACGATTTTTTCTAACCGCACAACAATCTACTCCTTAACAATGTCATTTCTCGCCATAAATTTATCAAGAAAAACGGCAAGTCCGAATTTTCTGCGTTCGGCAGGCGGTACGCTTAAAAATCTCTGCACAATTTCGTTTAACTGCACCGAGGCTGCACATTTCGGGTGCCCGACAAGTATGGGCACCTGCTTTTTTATTGCATGCTGCATATTAATATCGCGCGGAATAATACCCAATTTTCGCATTTTTATGTTTGTGTTCTTCCCAACAATACGTATCAGCCCATCCATCACAGAATCCGCCTCGCGTATGTCATCCGCCTTGTTAAGCACAAGGCTTACGCACGGGCTTTCGCCCTGTTCGTGCACCATTTTTAAAAGCGCATATGCATCCACAACAGCCGTAGGCTCAGCAGTCGTAACCAGTACTGTTTCATGGCTGGCATTAATAAGCCGCAGCGAATTATCCGAAAAGCCAGCGCCGGTATCAAAGATAATCGTATCACAAGCACTTTCCAGTTCAAAAAGGCTGCTGACCATATGCATAAGCCGGTTAGAGTCAAGCTTAGTAAGTTCGTATACCCCCGAGCCACCTGAAATAAATTGCACTCCTTCGAGCCCGGTTTCAATAATATCGCTTATTTCCTTTCGGTTATCAATAACGTCCATCAAATCGTATTGTGTTCGCACTCCAAGCATAACGTCAATATTGGAAAAACCGAAATCCGTATCAATAATCATAGCCCGGTTTCCCCGCCTGTTCAAACCTATTCCAAGATTAAGCGCAAGGCTGGATTTTCCCACGCCCCCTTTGCCGCTTGTTATTGTTACTATTTTTGTTTTTTTCTTTTGAACAATCATCTGCCTGCGAAGGCTCTCAGCCTGATCCATCATAACACAACCTCTCGTCTGCCAATGATATTGTCAGCCAGCTTTTCTGCATCTACCTGGCTTATATCATCGGGCACATTCTGCCCCATTGTAATATACGAAAGCGGCTTTTTTGCATAATCTGCGATATTTAAGATGTTTCCCCACGAACCCACTTCATCCAGCTTTGTTACTATAAGCCTGTAATTTGGTATGAACGAATAGTTGCGTATTATATCTTTACATACCCTGCTGCTGGTTACAATGCTTAGTACAAGATAAACTTCATCCACATTGGCGGCGGACATGTAATCCTGCAGCTCCTTTCTGTAAGAGGCATCGCTAACGCTTTTTCCTGCAGTATCGATCAGTATAACGTCTCTGTCCGCTAAAGCTTCCACAGCTGTTTTTAACTCTCTTGCATTGTAAGCAGTCTTTAGAGGAATGCCCATGATATCAGAGTATATTTTCATATGCTCCATAGCACCCACCCGGTATGTGTCCATATTTATAAGCCCGACTTTTTGGTTCTGATCAAGCGCGAGCCGTCCAGCCAGTTTGACCAGAGTCGTTGTTTTTCCAGCCCCCGTAGGTCCTGCAAACAGCAGCACTGTCTGTTCAAACTTTTTAAGCTTAATCGGCATCGGTTCTCCCAGCCTGTCCATTACAATCTGTTGGGCTACAGCATCAAGTTCCAAATCTTTTTTGCTGCGCACACCGTGCGTCAATGTCACAAGCTCGTGTGCCAGTTCTTCACATACGTCCCTTTCCAGCAGTTCATGGTATAACTCCAATATCTCAGGCGGCAAAGACAGCGTATTATCGCGCGCATTAAGCCTTATCCTGTTATTTATATCAGCTACGATTCCCTTTAAAGATTCAATTTGTTCTGCCAGCGGTTCTATGGCTGCATTTTTTTGCACAGCAGGCTCCGGATTTGCTTGTACCGGTTGAAACACAGGCGTTGTTTTGTGTGGCTCATATGCAGCAACAACCTCGACATTCTTCTTTAGAAAGCCTCTAAAGCCTTTGCCTCGCACATGTTTGCTGTCGAGTATAACCGCATCGGGCCCAAAATCTTTGCGAATTTTTTTTATCGCTTCCTGCATATCGGTTGCTACAAATCTCTTGACAAACACCTAAAAACTCACCGTCCAGTCTGAATATATTTCAACATTCTGCTCAAGCTCGCTATATGAGAGTACGACCAGTTCCGGGTAAACCTGTGCAGAGAGGTTTTTTATATGCTTACGAATTTGCGGCGATGTAATAACAATCGGCGGTATGCCTAGGCTTAAGAAATGCTCTACGGCATCCTTTAAGTTGCTCAGCACCTGCTGTATCTGGGAAGGCTCAAGCGCCATGGAAGAGCCTTTATCTGTCTGTCTTATGCTGCCGGATATTGCTTTTTCCACATCGGGGTCAATAGTAATCACGCGCGCTTTTCCGTCCGGTATAAAGTTCTTTGTAATCGCACGCTTTAGCTTTTGACGCACATACTCTGTCAGCAAATCCGTATCCCGCGTAATGTTTCCGTAGTCCCCGAGTATTTCGAGAATTGAACCTATATCCCGTATAGATACGCCTTCGCGCAGAAGATTTGCCAGCACCTTTTGTACCTCACCGATGGAAAACATTTTTGGCACAACTTCCTCAACGAGCGCGGGCTGCTGTTTCTTAATATTGTCTATAATAGTCTGAACCTGCTGACGGCCGAGAAGCTCATCCGCATGCTGTTTTATTACTTCCATCAGGTGTGTTGATATAACTGAAGGCACATCAATAGTCGTGTAACCTTTTAACTCGGCTTTTTCTCTGTCCTTTTCCTCAATCCAAAGGGCAGGCAGACCGAATGCCGGCTCTACTGTTTCTATACCTTCCACGGGCTCGTCCACGTCTTCGGGTTTCAGCGCAAGATAGCGCCCCAGCATAACTTCGCCGCGCGCCACGTCAAGTCCCCTTATCTTTATTACATATTCCTTAGTGCCAAGCTGTATATTGTCACGCAGTCTGACAATGGGAACGATAATACCAAGTTCAAGCGCACATTGACGGCGTATCATAACAACGCGGTCAAGCAGATCGCCTCCCTGCGATGCATCCACCAGCGATATAAGCCCGTAGCCAAACTCCATTTCGATTAAATCAACATGCAGCAGAGATGTTACGCTCTCCGGTTTACGTTTCTCAGCCGCTGTGGATTCGGCTTCTGTTTTTTGTTCAGCCTCTTCCAGCCTAGCGTCACGCTGCTTACGTATGTATCCGGCAATCACCAAAGCAATCGAGACAAGCCATATCGGTATATTGGGCAAACCTGGTATAAACCCAATAAGAGCCAGCATTCCTCCAAGTATATAAAATATGAACGGCTGGCTGAAAAGCTGCTTTGAAACATCCTGTCCGAAACTCTTTTTAGTTGCGGAACGGGTCACAATGATACCTGTTGCTGTAGAGACTAAAAGCGCGGGTATCTGGCTGCAAAGACCGTCTCCTACCGTAGCAAGCGTATATACCTGTATTACCTGATCAAACCCCATGCCGGAACTTGTTAAACCAATAATAATACCGCCTACAATATTTATGACTGTAATTATTATGCCGACGATAGCATCGCCCTTAACGAATTTTGATGCGCCGTCCATTGCGCCGTAAAAATCCGCTTCCCGCTGTATATCCTGTCTGCGTTCCCTCGCCTGTTCTTCGTCAATAAGTCCGGAGCTTAAATCTGCATCTATTGCCATCTGTTTGCCCGGCATTGCGTCAAGCGTAAACCGTGCCGATACCTCCGCGACGCGCTCTGCGCCCTTCGTTATTACCACAAACTGAACCACTACAATAATTAGGAAAATAACGAAGCCTACAACAAGGTTGCTTCCTACCACAAAACTGCCGAACGTTTTAATTACGTTTCCGGCATCCCCGTTGTTGCTTAATATAAGGCGCGTCGAAGAAATATTAAGCGCCAGCCGCAGCAGCGTTACTATAAGAAGCATCGTCGGATAGGTTGAAAACTCAAGCGTTGTTTTTGTATAAAGAGTAATAAGCAGTATAAGAAGGGACATCGCGATATTTGCAATCAGAAAGAAATCCATCATCCCCGGGGAAAGCGGCATTATTATTATCAGTATTATTGCCAGCAGCAGTACGGCCACGAGAATATCCGTGAATTTCACGCACGTCCTCCTTTGTTCTTCAAGCGGTATACATAAGCTAAAACTTCGGCAACAGCTTTATACATTTCTTCCGGCACCTCATCGCCAACCTCACAAAAGAAGTAAAGCGACTGCGCCAATATCTTGTTTTCAACAATTTCTACCAAGTATTTTTTTGCTTCCTCTTTTATGCGTTTCGCCAGATAATCCATACCCTTTGCAACAATCACAGGCGCTGTGTTCCTGCCTTCTTTGTACGACAGCGCCACAGCATAATGCGTAGGGTTTGTGATAACAACGTCCGCATCCTTAACTGCCTGCACCATGCGCATACGGCTCATCTGCCTTTGTTTCTGCGCAATTTTTCCCTTTATAAAAGGGTCGCCCTCAGTCAGCTTGTACTCGTCCTTTACTTCCTGCTTTGTCATCATCAAATCTTTGTTGTATTTCCAGCGCTGAAACATATAGTCAAACGGCGCAAATATCGCAAGCGCTATCCCCAGGCTGAAAGCAACAGAGATTAAAGTATCGGTAAAACTTGCTGCAGCCGTTTCAACATTTTCATGCATAAGCCATGCAAATCCGTTTAAATTACGCTCGTATTCACCGTAAGCCACCACAACCAGTATTGTTATTTTTATAATTGCTTTTGCAAGGTCAAGCAGCGTTCTTACCGAAAAAATCCGTTTTATGCCAGACGCTATGCTTATACGCTCCATCTTTGGCTGCAGCGCTTTTGTTGTAAACACAAACCCTACCTGAACTACATTGAACAGTATTCCCCCTAAAAAAGCCGCCAGCAAAAGCGGCAACATTATCTGTAGAAACATCCATGCGGCATCTGTCATGTAACCCGTTGCAGCTGCTATGGAGAAATCACCGGGCGCACTTGCAGTAAAAAAGTAAGTCAGCAGCTTTTTTATATTCGAGACCATGCCCGCGCCGAACACTGCCAGTACTCCGAAAACAAGCATCAGGGACAATGCGGTGATTACTTCTACACTTTTGTATACCTGTCCCCTTTCTCTTGCTTCCCTTCGTTTTCGCGGTGTAGCCTTTTCCGTTCTTTCTCCGGATTGCTGCTGCGGACTCATCCGGCAAGCCCCGCAATCATACTGTCTATAGAAACAAACATGTTTCTAAACATCGTATCTGTAAAGTGTATAAATACGGGCATTATAAGCAGCAGCATCAAAAATCCGAGCGCTATTTTTAAAGGTATACCCACAACAAACACATTCATTTGCGGTATAGCCCTCACAACAAAACCCATTGCAACCTCTCCAAGCAGGCCGGATGCTATCAATGGAATGGCTACGTTTACCGAAAGCATAAATGCAAGCGCAAACACTTCAAGGGCTACAAGACCGATTGCCGGGTTAAGCGCCACTCCGCCCACCGGTATATGTCCGAATGTACTGCGGATTATATGAATAAGCTTTATATGCCCATTCACACCGAAAAATGTTATAAGCAGTACCACATACAAAAGATTGCCGGTAACCGGGACGCTTATATTGCTCTGTACATCGAACACGTTTACCATGCCAAAACCCATCTGCATATCCATCACTTGGCCCGCTGTCTGAACTATTGAGAAAAACAACGTCGTAACATAGCCCAGCGCCAGTCCGAAGAGCAGTTCTTTAACACACAGAAGTATAAAACCGGCCGCACCTGTGTATGTCACAACACCCTGCGGGTATGAAGCAAATGTTATATAAGTAATCAAAAGGCACAGCGCAATCTTTAACATATTGGGCAAGTTGCGTCTGCCGAATATGGGAGAAGAAATAAGCAGCCCGCTTATGCGCAGAAACATCAGCACAAAATAGTCGACATTTGACATCACGCTGTTTATTATCTCTTCCATTGCCCCACTTCTATCTTAGCATTGTATCCACACAACCGAACATTCGCTGTGCAAAATCCGTTAAGTTGGTCAGCATCATTCCTCCAAATATCAGAAGAACAATCAGTATAGCAATGATTTTCGGCACAAAGGCAAGCGTCTGCTCATTAATCTGCGTTGTTGCCTGGAAAATGGAAATAACCACGCCTACAACCATGGCTACAATCAATATCGGCGCAGCAACGGTAATAATAGTTGTTACCGCGTCCTGCATTACGGTAATGACTTCAGGCTGACTCAACTGGTATAACCTCCCTGATTATTGCTTTAACGTTTTTATATATTGCGTCCTATCCGAAGCTGTTTATAAGCGTACGTACTGTAAGTGTCCATCCATCCACCAATACAAATAAAAGAACTTTAAACGGCAATGATATAATTATCGGCGGCAGCATCATCATTCCCATGGACATCAGCGCACTGGCCACAATCATATCAAGAACGATAAACGGTATGTAGAGCAAAAAGCCAATCTGAAACCCGCGCTTTATCTCGCTTGTGATAAAGGCCGGAATAAGAGCCGTATTAGATACTTGCTCTGGGCTCTGCACATCTTTATCGTTAGGCGAAACGGATATAAAATAATCCAAATCGCTCTTATATGTCTGCCTGAACATAAAATCGCGGACAGGCTCCATTGCGCGCTTAAGCGCTTCGTCAGATTCTATCTGTTCTGCAATATAAGGCTGGTACGCCTTAACATTAACATCTTCTATAACGGGTGACATAACAAAGAAAGTTAAAAACAACGCCAACCCGATTAATACCTGATTCGGCGGCATCTGCTGCAGACCGAGACCGTTGCGTATAAGCGACAGCACGATGATAATGCGCGGAAAACAGGTGAGCATTATCAGTATAGACGGAAGCAGCGATAGTATTGTAAGCAGCAACAGAATGTCTATTGTATCAGACCTATCTCCCAGCAATCCGCCCAGAGCCGAATTCTCGGACGATGTATCCTCGTCTGCCGCACAGCCCGAAAACAATACAACAAGAACAAGAAGCAGTGCGCATGTTATAATTATTTTTTTTACTATACGCTGACGGCATTTTTTTGCCGGCTTTTCAGAACTGATGCTGTTCATTTGCCGCCCTCTGTGCCACCAGATTTTTTGCCCGCTTTTTCTCTGCGCTGTTCAATCGCGCGGCTTATCTGGTCAATATAGTCATCGTCAACACCGGTTTTAGTGGGAGCAACAGATTGGTTTTTTGTCTGTTTATGTTCGTTTCTTGCTTTGCGCAAATTTTCCGGAGCATTTTTAGCGCTTGCAAGAAAATCCGAAAACCTTCGCAAAATATTTTTCGGAGAAGTATTGGATCCTTCGTCTGGAATAATGCTTATCTCTTCCGGCTTAATCTCGCTTATCGTATTGATTGTCTGATTTGTCACGCCAATAAAAAAGCATCTGCCTCCTACTTTTGTAAGAAACAATGCTTTGTCTTTTGCCAGTACGATGCGGTCTATAATTTGTATATGCTTGCTTTTTAGCATTCGGCTGGTTTTTCCGGATAGGAATTTAGTGGTGAAATAAGCTCCCACCATTACAGCGACCATAATAAGAATAATAAAAAGCGTAGACCAGTCGTTATCCCCCATCAGTAACCCCTCTCAGTCTACACTTTATATACCCTTATTAAATTTGTGTGAAACAGATTATGTAAAAAGATATTACATTTGCATACGCATTACGTCGTTATAGGCCTCTATAACCTTGTTTCTGATCTGTACTGCAAGGCTTAGTATAAGCTCAGCTTTCTGCGCCTCTATTAAAGGCGTATGCAAATCGTCAGCTTCTCCGGTAAGAATCGCTGCGTTTTGCTCTCCCGCGCTTTTTTCAGCTTCTTTAGCGCTGTCTATGGCGTCCGAGAGTATGTTGGTAAAACTGCTTTGCCCATTAGATTTGTCCGTTTCCTTTATAGCAGCCTGTGGTGAAAGACTGTTTATTCCGCTTATCTGCATTTAAACCCCTCCTAAAAACTTAAAACAACTACCGGCCGATTTCAAGTGCTTTCATTGCCATTCCTTTGGTTGCGTTAAGCACGGTAACGTTGGCCTCGAAAGAACGCGAAGCCGACATCATATCAATTATCTCTTCAACCTCATCTACATTGGGCATTGCAACATAACCCAGCTCGTTGGCATCAGGATGGTTAGGATCATATTTGTATTCAAAATCCGAAGCATCTTCGGCTATGCTCGATACTTTTACGCCTCCGCCCAGCGTTTTCCCGAACACTGTTTCAAAAGAAGATGGTTTTTCGCTCATTACAACTATTCGCCTGCGGTAAGGACTGCCGTTTGCCGTACGGGTTGTCGTCGCGTTAGCAATGTTCTGGCTTATTACATCCATCCTCATGCGCTGAGCAGTCAACGCAGAAGCGCTTATATCCAGAGATTTCAAAAATGCCATGATAATCAGCCTCCTTCTCTTATCGCAATCTGCAGCTTTCTGAACTCGCTCGAAAGCTGCTGGACCAGTGCGTTATAAAATATAGTATTTTTCGCCATCTCAGCGTTTTGTGCGTCTATATTTACATTGTTGCCGTCCATTCTGTATGTGGTGCTGTTATCCTGCGCTACAACGGCCTGCATATCGCTTCCTGAAAAATCAATGTGTTTTGAGCGCGTCTTTTTTGCTGTAAATTCACGCCCAATAGCCGCTTTAAACACAGATTCAAACGAAACCGAAGACGCTTTAAACCCGGGCGTGTCGACATTTGCTATGTTGTTTGCAATTACTTTGTTTTTCATCCATGATGCGTTAAGCCCTTGCTGCAGCACGTCAACATTGTTAAAAACATTGCCTGGCAAGACATACCACCCCCTATTTACGTTCCTGAATACTTCTTATAATAGCGAAGAATTTTGTTTACGTATCCCCGTACGCCTTTGGACAGCCTTTCATACTGCTCAGGGTCATCGGGGTCTTTAATGCGATAAGACGCCACACGGCTAGGGCCTGCATTGTAAGCGGCAAGCGCCAGCCGTAAATCGCCGAATCGTTTAAGCTGTTTTTTAAGATAAGTGCAGCCTCCCAGTACGTTTTGATAAACGTCGAAAGAATCCTGCACGCCAAGCTCCTTAGCGGTTCCCGGCATAAGCTGCATCAGCCCCTGCGCGCCGCATCGTGATACGGCATTTGGGCGGAAGGATGACTCGGTCATTATTACTGCGCGTATAAGCGCAGGGCTCAGCCCCGTAATTCCAGCCGCGTTCTCTATCGCTAAATCGATTTCGCTTTTACTGTCCGAAACCGAATCAGTATATGTATTGGTATATGCAGTCTCCGCCGGCTCTTCTATAACGTTTCCGTTCATCCGCGCCTGAACTTTTTGCAGTATGTCCTCAAATACCTGGCCGCCTTGTTTTGCAACGCCTTTTTCGAGTACACTTTGAAAACGTTCAAGCTTTGACAAATATATACTTTCTACATTTCTCATCATACTTATTATCGGGTTTTATTTAGCCTAACATTAGTCCGTTTTTTAAGTAATCAAACTATGCCATTCATATATCTTCTGCGGGATTTCTTCCGGCGGCAGCTGGCTTTTAACAGCACCAATGCTATAAGCCACTGCAGGCATACCGTAAACGACAGAGCTCTTTTTATCCTGCCCTATTGTCATAGAACCGTTTTGCTTCATCGCGAGAAGACCGTTGGCACCGTCACTTCCCATTCCCGTCAAAATAATGCCTAAGCTATTGATACCCTTTAATTTAGCGACTGAACCAAATAAAATATCAACAGACGGACAGTGGCCGTTTACCTTTTCTCCGGCATAACAATTAACTTCCAAACTGCCGCCTTGTCTTTCAACCGACATATGCATGCCGCCCGGGGCGATCAACACGGTGCCGGGTAATATTTTGTCCTTATCCTTTGCTTCCCTAACTTCCATTCTGCACAATGTATTGAGTCTCTCGGCATAAATTCTCGTGAAAACTGCCGGCATATGCTGAACAATAACTATTCCTGCAAGGTCGTTCCCTAATTCTTTTAAAATGTTTAATGTAGCCTCTGTGCCTCCCGTTGACGCACCTATTGCAATAAGGCTGTCTTTATTTGCTTTTATGTTCTGTATTATTTGTGATGCCTTAAGTATTTCTTTTTTTGCCCGCCTGTCAACTTTAGCAATTGAAGCTATTTTCACCTTAACAGCTACTTGAGATATGAATTGCTGAATATCATGCCCTGTTTTTAGTGCAGGCTTGCTGATAAAATCAACGGCACCGGCATCAAGAGCATCAAACACCGCGCTGGCCAGGTTACTGATAATAACTACAGGAAGCTTATATTGCGACAGCAAATGTTTTAGAAATTCAAGGTCTTTAGTTCCATGCCTGCTTATATCTAAAATAATTACGTCAGGCGACAATTTAATAATTAAATCGCGTGCTTTAAAAGCGTCGGCTACTGTTGCAACTACTTCTATCCCCGGGTCTTGTGCAAGTGCGGAAACAATAGTTTCTTTAAAAAAGGATGACTCGTCTACGACCAACAATCTGACCGCATTTACCGCCATAACTCTACATACCCTTCTTATAAATTGATGGTCTTACATTTTTGTATCGAATGGTGTTTGTACTTAGCGTTTCAGACTGGCCAACAAACAGATATCCGCCCTGTGCCGTTACTTCATGAAATTTTTCAATAAGCTCTTCTTTCGTCTGCTTGTTAAAATAAATCATCACATTACGGCAAAAAATAACGTGTAACTGTTTTTTAAAAGAAAATCGATTTTCAATAAGGTTTAAACGCCTGAAAATTACTTCATCTTTAATTATTTTTTTAATTTCCCACTTACCGTTATTTAACTTGTTAAAATACCTCCTTTTCCAGTCTGCCGGTACATTAGTTAAACACTCGTTGTCATACTCACCCTTCACCGCGGCCTCCAGCGCTTTCTGTGATATGTCCGTTGCCAGTATCTTAGTATCCCAGTTTTCTTTTATACTGCCAAAATAATCGGCAATGAGCATCGCAATCATATACGGTTCCTGTCCTGTGGAGCATCCCGCGCTCCAGATTCGTATATCCTTTTCTTTTTCCCGTTCTTTTATTTCCGGCAGTACATGGTCCCTGAAATACTCAAAATGTTCCCATTCTCTCATAAAATATGAATAGTTTGTTGTCAGCCGGTTAATTATCTGGTTAATCATATTTCCTGTCTTATCTTTAAAAGCGAAACCTAAAAACGATTCATAATCGCTAAAATTGTTTTCAATTAAAAAATTGTTGAGCCTGCTCTCAACCAAAGTTCTTTTTTTTGTAAGATTTATACCAAACTTTTTTTGCAGATAGTTTACCAGTAAAAAAAATTCCCTGTCTTTTATAGCAATCATTGCTTCCCCGTCAAAATTTTTTATTGTCTTTTATTTAGTGTCTTTTATATGGATTAAGGGCAGAAAGCGCCGCCCCCTGCCCTGATTATAATCTTTGAAACTAGTTACTCTATGGATTTAATCTCTTGGGTTTCTTCCTCGTTGAACAGCTTATCACAATCTAGCAATAGTTTTATTTCTCCTGAAACTTTCCCGATGCCACGTATATACTTATTGCGAATACCCGACTTATGGCTTGGCGGCGGCGCAATGTCTTCATCGTTTAATGTTATTACATCTGCAACCCTGTCCACAATCAGTCCCAAAATAAGGTCTTCAGTTTCAACAATGATAATGCATGTCCTGTCGTCATAATCTGCAGACGGCTTTTTGAATTTTATCCTCATATCTATAACAGGTATAATTTTGCCGCGCAGATTAATAATCCCCTTAATATAATCCGCAACCTCGGGTATAGATGTAATAGGAAGCACGCCAATAATCTCAGTTACATATTTAATCTCAATACCGTAAACATCATCCAAAATATAAAAAGTCAAATAACGTCCGTATTGGGTGTCCTCCTGCTGCTCATACAGTTGATCTATCATAACCGTCCTCCTTTTCATATATCTATAAGAACAAATCCACCAGCATACCGCGGATATCATCTACCATTTCAAGCAGCTTAATATTGTCCTTCTGCTCTGACAATATCTCGCTTGCTAACTCGTCCAATTTTTCATTTATTTTTCTTATAACAAAAAAAATCTTGTGACGCCCTTTTGAGTCAAACAAGCTTGATTTAATACACTCGTAGGCATTGCCGGCCGCCTGTGCAAGCAGTTCGCTTATAAGCTGTCTGTATTCCTGCAAAACTTTTATATCTGCGCTTTCCTTTAACTTCTCGCCCTTTTTAAAAATCCTTTCCTGCAAATCATTCAAATATTGATGATACTGTGTCTTGTTAAGCGCAGTCATATGGCGGGAAAAAGCCATGCCCGAACCGGACGCGGCATTTTTACCCACAACCGCTTGCCGTTCATTTGTACCTGGTAAAACACGCCTTATATCCGCAACCTTCATATAAACTCCAAAGCCTGCCGCAAAACATCTTATTTTTTGGCATCAACGTAAAATGCGTTTTCCTGCATACTTTTCGAATAACTGCTGGTTCCTTTTTTGCTTTCGTTTATACTTTTAATCTGCTCCTTGTACCATTTTATCTTTTTCGTTGCCAGTTCGGTATTTTCCTTGTCGACTTCTAGTATTTGCTGTATTATTTCTTGTGTCTGCTTTTTTAGAATAACAATATCAGCGCTGTTTTTGTTGCCAAACTTGCGTTCGATATTTATTAGGCCGTCAATTTTTGCGATTATTGTTTCTCTGCTTTTAATACCGTTTTCAAACTCGTCAATGCGGTCAGCCTCCAGCAACGCTTTGAACTGACGTGTAATATCGAGCATCTTTGTAAGCCATTCTTTTTTTTGTTCCAATATAGATAATAAATTCCCCTGCTCTGTATCCATTTAAGACTCTCTTTCATATACCTGGTATGTACCACCTTTGTGCTGTTTTTGCACTTTCACCCAGGAATCACGCAAAGCTGCCAGCATCTCTACAAGAGGCTGTATGCCGTCAGCGTCCTTTTTGATATTAATTGAAATTATCTGTCGGTTTATAAACTCATATAAAGACATAAGCTCGTTAGCAATACTGTACTTAAAATCCAGTCCGTTGATAAGCTCCATTACAATTTCCTGAGCCTTCTGCAAATGTGAATTTGCAGGCTCAAAATCCTTACCGTTTATTGCTATTCCCGCAAGCTTAAGCTGTTTAATACAGCCGTTATAAAGCATTATGATAAGCTCAAGAGGATTAGCCATCATTACATCATGTTTTCTATACTGCTGATAAGAATTTGCCATAGCGTTCATTTTACTTGCTCCTTCTTGTTAGGCTACTCTAATTATTTGTCCAAGTGTTTGTCATTGCCGACATCCAGCTCTGCTGACTGTAAAGCGACGAAAGCGCCTTTTCCATTGCAGTGTATTTTCGCCAAAGCGCAGATTCTTTTGTAGCCAGTTTATCAGAAAGCGAATCCACCTTATCTTTGGAATCGCTTATCTGCTTTTCAAGTCCTAAAAGCGTATTGCTGGTAGCTTTTTGCGTATAGGAAAGCAGCGCATCGGATATGCGCAGCACCAGTCCGGACTTGCTGAATTTATCTTCAGGGTCGCCAGATGGACTTTGAGTAAACAAATCTCTTACTTTATCCGGGTTATTTTCTAATGCAGTGCGCAGTTTTTCAGTGTCAACGGTTATTTTGCCTTGCTCATAGTACGAGCCTGTATTAAGCCCAAGAGCAGAGGGTGGCATACCCAAGCCCTCTACCACTGTAGAAAATGCGTTTCTCATACTGTTTAATAACGACGATATTCCCGAATCGTTGCGCAGCAAGCCGCTTTTTGCCTTGTCCTCCCATAGCTGTATATCTTTTTCACTCATTTGATCTTTCTGCACATCGGTAAGCGGTTGATAAGTGCGATACGTCTTTTCACTTATCATGCTTTGCAGCTTTTCTATAATAGTGTTGTATTCGCTGATAAACGACACTATCTTATCAACCGTAGCATCAAGGTTTCGGTCAACAGTAAATGAAACTGCAGAATCCATAGTGTCTTTAAGGGAATATGTTATGCCGTCTATTGTAAAACTGTTTGTTGATTTTTCAACCGCAATGCCTTCAATGCTTATCATGGCATTTTGACCGTTCACAGTACCTTCTGATATCCCAAAAGCACTTTCTTCAGCCGGATTGCCTAAAGCGGCAAAAGCATTGCCCGAAATATTAACTATCGCTACCTCGCTTGCACTTCCGGTTGTTTTGGACGTTATCGCAAACCCTTTTGTCAGGCTGCTGTATGCAATCCTGACGCCTGCCTCAGACGAGTTTATTGTGTTTATTACATCATTTAATGTTGAATCCTCGGAAAATGCAAATATTTCACCGTTTATTGAAAACGAAATCTCTCCCTCTTCAAATTCAAGAGCGGTTGCAAATTCCAAGTCCTTTAAGGCCGCTCCGAGATTCATTGTTTCGCCTGCAAAAGCGTTCATGCTTTTTACGGAAGCTTGTGCAGCAAGCTGATCAATGCTGTTTATAGTCAATTTCCCAATGTTCGCTGAAGATCCGGCGCTTACGGAAACGGCCTCGGTCGCTGACAGCATAGATATGGAATAAGTGTTGTACGTCGCTGCCGAAAGCATATTATTCGACGAATTCAATACGCTTAAATTGTTTTCTCTAAACGACCTTATAAGAGAATTTACCTCTCTTAGCGAATCAGCCTTCCATGTCAGCTTAGTAGTCAACTGATTTTGTTTGTCAATTTTTAGCTGACTCGCCTGAAGCAAGCTCTCTACGATAGCATCGGTATCAAGACCCGATGATAGCCCAGAGAGTCTTATAGTCGATGGACTAATAGGATTTATCGCCATAACCACAAACCTCCTGTCTGTTTGATATTACTAACCGGCATCCATGCCGCTTATCTGTGTGCGAAATAAACAACTTTAGAGAGACTCTCTTTTTTATAGATTGACTTTATCGGGGCATAACTTGTCAGTTTCCGCCCGGCTTGTGCAATCATTACGCCTCTCTTTGGGTCGTATAACCCGTCCGCCGAAGGACACACTATCTGTATATGGCCGCTCATGCCGCTTCTTTTTAGCGACGCCACAACCGGCTGACCTCTGTTTGCAAGCATTTGCGCCTCCTCGGCGCTAACCGGATACCACCCGTATTTTGCTCCATGCTTGTGCAGCCAGTTGTATGTGCCGTTTGCTGAAAGCTCACGGGCTCCGGATACCTTCGGATACTTCATCGGAGCACCGGTTTTTGGATTAATATAATGCGGTATTTCTGCGCCCATTGCACTGGTTACATCCCAAGCAAAAATATTGCAGTAAGTATCTCCGCGCCCTTTTTTGTTAACCTCGTACCTAGGATTGGTTTCCACCGAAAACTGTGCAATCACTCGGTTATAGAGGGCTGCAGACCTGTTCTGGGGAAAGCTGTATATCGCGGGCGTAACCGCCTTTGATGCCGCCACCGGTGTCAGCGCTTTCGCCGGTATATCATAGGCCAGCGATGCCTGTTGTTTACGTTGTAACGCCAGCGCATTGCCCAGGCTTAGCATCATCATATTAGATCCGCCGCCCAGCAAAGAGACAAGAAGCAAGGATGTCATGTCGCTGTCTGTAAAACCTGAATATAAATCTGTTTGCGCTGTGCCAGTTTGAAGGCTTTGGTTTAACACATCGGCAAACGTCCCTGTGCTGCTCTGCGTTTGCTCCTTTTGGTTCAGTATCCTCAACATTGCGGCTTGTGCCGCCCCAACACCGTATACAGACATCAATGTCCCTTTCATACAATAATTGCTTATTATATATCACCGCATTTTGTCAATTCCAAACCTTGCGCCGTACTTTTCATCTATATTGCTTATAAAGCTTAGTATCTCTGCCACAACCTGATACAAAGTCTCGGGTATTTCATCGCCTACGCTGAGCTTTTGCAAAACTTTTGAAAGCTTCTCATCCTGCACAACATGCACGCCCGATTCATGCGCTGCTTCTATCATTTTATCCGCTACATAGCCCTTGCCCATCGCTAAAATATACGGTGCATTATCTGACTGTGCGTTGTATTTTAGTGCGGCGGCCTCAAGCGCCTTCTCATCTTTGCCCTTATTCATATTCTTATATCCACACCAAAGCCGGGTCCCGGCTGCATAGTCAGCCGCTCTTCCGCATTAATTATTGTTGTATGAGAAGCCAGCTTTTCAATGCTTACATTTACAATTGGATATCCAAACCCCTCTGCCGTGTCTTTAAAAAGCTTAATTTCGTCATTAATCACATCCGCAAGCCTTGTATCTTCCATATGCAGAATAACCGATAATTTGCTGCCGCTTGCTTTAATAAGTGTTTCTATCCGTCCTAAATTCTGCGTATCCAGACCAATCAATATCACAAAGCTTTCATCGTCTTTTGCGTCTTCCGCTTTTCTTTTTTTGTTCCTGTATACATATAGTTCAGCGGTTGTATCGGAACCGTCGGCACGCATAAGCGGAATATGGAAACAGTCGAAATGCTTAATTTGGGATATAAGCGCCAACTGCTTTTCGACAGGTTCAAGCTTTCGCATTAATACTTCCTTGTTATTTGTATCGTGCCTTAACAGCGAAAGCTTTAGTTCTTTGATATATTCAGGCAGTCCGGTAACGGCTTTTTTTATATTTTCAGCAAGTTTATTCTTATCAAACAATTTAACAAATAATGATGTTATCTTTTCAGATAATATCTGCGCTGACTGTACTTCATATTCATTAACTTCTTTAAATATCGCTGCAGCATTCGTATCCGCTGTCTTTAAACCGGAATTTAACTTTAAATCCGTTGCCGCCTGCCGGATTGTCTCATCCGCTTCCTTCTGGAATGAATCGGTACCAACCTTTTCCGGCACTACTTTTGCAGTATAGATGTGTTCCGTTGTCTTTGGCTCTGTTTTTGATGCCGTCGTACTGTTTAAATAGACCGGATTCGCTTCATTATGTTCTGCAAATGTTAATGCTTTTTCTGACTGTCCCGAAAGCTTGTTATCCGTTTTTAACTCAGCGGCATGATATACCGCATTGGGTTTATCCGCGTATTTATCGTTTTGCAGCATTACGTTTGGTTTATCGGATGAGTGAACATGTTTCAAATCAGTACTCTGTGAATTTTTTGATATATTATCGGTTTTTTTAGTTTCCGCATCTGATACTGTTTTTAAATTTTTGTTTATATTCTGTGCTTCGTCATATTCAGGCGGCTGATATAAATCTGCGTTCTGCATTGGCTTATTTATAGAATCAATAATCTGTTTGGAATTATTATTAGCTCCTTCCTGCTTTATAAGAACTTTAGCCTCTGCCAATAGTCTGCCGACTAGCTCGGCATCTTTGGTAAGCTTTGTTATAACTTTTATGTTTTCTGGGGCGCCGCTTATATCGTGGCGGGATAAAAATGCAGCTACCTTAGGGTCTGTACCCGGGTTCATTTTCATAATATTGAGCGTATCACGCAGTGCGCGTGCGTTTAAAAATATATGAGCAGCCGGTATATCTTTCGCATCGGCGTTATTATTTGCCAAGTTTCTCGTTATATCTACAATACGCAGCACATAGCGTCCGTGGCCTGCCTGGTCAATAACCGTTTCTACATAATCGCCTACGGAAACACTAATATCACTGATAAGCTTCGCCGTCAGCACCATTCCATCCCGGCTTTTTAATATAACCATGTCCCCGTCTATGCCCGTTACCTCTGCAACCAATACATTTCCCTGTATAAGTTCTTGGCCTCGGGAATTTTCAGAAATATTTATTATGGTCGCGGTATGTTCAATTCTCATTAATTTTTCCGCCTTTTTTAGTACAATAGACGTTTCTTACCATATAATTCTGTTTATATTCCTTATGTTGCGGTATATGGCTTCTATTTTTATCTATCGGGTTTTTTGAAAGTTTCAACAGCTTATTAAATCCGGAGGTTATAATTAGGCGGTAGAAAGCAAGCAACTAATTATATTACAAGGCGGTCTGTTATGTTCAATCTGGAAGGCTTACCGAGCGACCAACTGGACTTCTTGCGCGAACTGGAAAATATCGGTGCTGGTCATGCGGTAACTGCTCTTTCGGTTATGCTAGGGGATGATGTTGAGCTTCGTGTACCAAAAGCGCAGTTTTGCGCATATAATCAAATTTGCGATTTGCTGAAAGGCCCTGAAAATGTTGTTGCAGGTCTTCTTGTCGAAATATCCCAGGACTTAAACGGCTATATACTGCTTGTGCTTGATAAACCTGATGCAAACCTTTTGACAAATATGCTTTTGGGAGAGCTTTCTGATGATAGCAAAGAAGAAATCGCGGATTTAAGCGAGTTGCAGGTGTCCGCACTTAAAGAATTATCAAATATACTTATAGGATCTTATCTGTCTGCAATATCATCTTTGACTAATTTTAAAATCAATGCGTCAGTTCCTGAATTGGTTATAGATATGGCAGGGGCAGTTATGAATCTTCTTATATCTGCTTATGGGGAATATGGTGACGGAGTTCTGTTTATGGAAACAGAGTTTGCAACATCGACACAAAGTATATTCGGACGGTTCTTTTTGATACCTGACGTAGATTCTTATAATAAATTGATGGTACAGATGGGACTCTTATGAACGCTTACGTGGCAGGACCCGAAAAAAATGAATTTGCATCCAAGGCTTATACAATAGGCATTGCTGAACATAAAATAGCACAGTCGCCGGATAGAATTATTACCCTTGGATTAGGATCGTGTATAGGGCTTGTACTGTACGACCCAATAATTAGATTGGCAGGCATGGTTCATATAATGCTGCCATGTGCATCAGATGCGGTATCAATAACGAACCGTTTTAAATTTGCAGACACCGCTATCGCAGACATGCTGAAACTGCTGACAGCGGCCGGTGCAGTAAAAAGCAGGCTGAAAGCGAAAATGGCAGGCGGAGCTCATATGTTCAAAACATCTCATTCGCTGGATATTATGAACGTAGGTCAACGAAATATTGCAATGTGTAAAAAAGCACTGGGAGAACATGGCATAAAAATATGCGGAGAGGACACCGGAGGGAATTCCGGCCGTTCTGTCGAGTTTTGCTGTGAAACCTGCGTTTTATCAGTACGTACAATGGTACCTAAAGGTTTTCTGTCAATATAAATGCCTTATGGCATTAAAAAAGCAATAAATTATACCTTTTACAGGAGGTTGCACAAGATGAAAAAGGTTCTGATAGTCGACGACGCAGCATTTATGAGGGTCTCAATAAAAAACATGCTCGGTAAAAACGGGTATGAAGTTGTCGGCGAAGCGGAGAACGGCAAGATCGCTATTCAAAAATACCAAGATCTTTCTCCGGATGTGGTGACAATGGACATTACAATGCCTGAAATGGACGGGCTCACAAGTCTAAAAAAGATATTGTCTATAGACCCTAATGCTAATATCATTATGATCTCAGCAATGGGGCAGGAGAGCATGGTAAGAGAAGCCGTTCTTTCCGGAGCCAAGGGTTTTATAGTAAAACCATTTAAGGAAGACGTTATTGTCGCGGCATTTAACAATCTTCCGTAAAACCTTTATAAGCAAACAGGAAAGAAGGGAGTTTTATGCCAAAAGATGATTCGATATTAGATGTATATTTGTTTGAAAATGAGCAGCTTTTAGACAGCCTCGAATCTTTATTGCTTGTCTGCGAAAAGGAAGAGGTTTTTTCCTCTGATAATATTGCAGATATATTTCGTATTCTGCATACCATAAAAGGTTCTTCTGCAATGATGAATTTTGACAATATTACTGGCCTCTCTCACGCTCTTGAAGACCTTTTCGGATACCTTAGGGAACACAGCGCTCGTGCAGACGATTATCATAAAATATGCAATCTTGTTTTTTCTTCTCTCGACGCAATTAAAGGGGAACTTAATAAGATACAAACCACCGGTAAGCCGGATGCCGATTTGAGTAAATTGACAGCAGATGTTAAAAACTTTTTTAATATACTGACTAAGAGAAAAGAAAGTCCGACAGAAGATGTAGACACTACCTCTGATCAGCTTTTTGTTGATTTAAAAGAGACATCAGAGGGCCAGAGCTGTTATAAAGCGCATATATGTTTTGAAAAAGAAAGCCGTATGGAGAACATACGCGCACTTGGTATTGTAAAATCGGTCGAAAAACTATGTTCAAAAATCACTACTGTACCGCAAGACCTTCTTGGAGAGCACAGCGATGATGAAATTGTCGAAAATGGTTTTACGCTTTATATGCTGTCTGATGAATCTTATGATACGCTCAAAAAAAAGATTTGCGAAGCATTCTTCATAAGGGAGTTTAATCTTACAGAATTAGATGAATCGCAGCCAGAAGCAAAAACCTTTCTTTTGAAAAGCAAGGAACCCCAAATACGCAAGGCAGCCGCTCCAGTATCTGCTGTGGCAAGTAAACAGAATTATATGAGCGTCAATTTAGGCAAGCTTGATAATCTTATGGATATTGTCGGCGAAATTGTAATTACAGAATCTTCGGTTACAAAAAATCCCGAAGTTTTAAAGTTAAACCTTGACAGCTTTGATAAGGCTTCCCGCCAGCTCCGCAAACTGACTGACGAGCTTCAGGATATTGTTATGTCCATCCGTATGGTGCCGGTTTCTACCACTTTTCATAAAATGGAACGCATCGTCCGCGATATGTCAACAAAAACAAATAAGCAAGCCAGTCTTGTAATTATAGGCGAAAATACCGAGCTTGACAAAAACGTATTGGATAATCTCTCAGATCCGATAATGCATATAGTACGAAATTCAATGGATCATGGTTTAGAGGACCCCGATGAGCGCAAAAGACTTGGGAAAGATGCTACAGGTCAAATTACGCTTGAAGCATTTAATTCCGGAAGCGATGTTATCATAATCATATCGGATGACGGCCGCGGTCTTAATAAAGAGGCTCTTGTAAAAAAAGGCATAGAAATTGGTCTTATTAAAAAACCAGCTAACGAAGTTACAGACAAAGAAGCATACTCTCTTATCTTTGCACCGGGCTTCTCGACAAAGGAAAACGTCACGGAATTTTCAGGCCGCGGCGTTGGTATGGATGTTGCAATTAAAAAAATCGAAAAACTCGGCGGCTCGATAAGCGTTGACAGCACCCCCGGGCAAAGAACATCTGTACGAATACGCATACCGCTTACTTTGTCAATAATAAGCGGCATGTTGGTATCTGTCGGTCAGAGTATATTTATTATACCGTTGCTTTCGATTAAAGAAGCTTTTAAGGTTAATAAAAAAGAAATCTTAAAGGACCCCGATGGTAACGAAATGATTCATACACGGGGCAATTGTTTCCCCATTATACGTCTGCATAAAATTTTTGGTATTGAAACATCGGTTACAGATTTTGAAGAAGGAATGCTGATCCATCTCGAAGATCAGCACCAAGCCTATTGCCTGTTTGTTGACGACCTTGTCGGAGAGCAGCAGACCGTAGTCAAACCGCTGCCGATGTATCTTTCAAAAATACTTGGACCTACAAAGTGCATTTCTGGCTGTACAATTCTTGGAGACGGGAGTGTTTGCCTTATTCTTGATGTTGGCGGACTAATGAGTTAAAGCTTATGAGATATGTGCCTGTTAAACACCTTCGCAGCGGACATAAACTGGCTTCAGACCTTGTTTTATCAAGGAATAGGGTCCTGCTGCGTAAGGGCCGGGTTTTATCAGACTCGCTTATCAAAAAAATAGAGAATCTTGGGTATCAGGGCCTATATATAGACGATGAAATATCAAAAGGCCTTTTTGTCAACGATGTCGTAAGCTCTGAGCTGAAAATGACGATGAAAAATGAGCTTCAGGCGTTGCTTGACAGTACAAGCACAAGCCGTCCGGGCTCGCTCCGCCTGCGCATGAAAACAATTGATAAGCTGCTGCAGTATACAATTGATGAAATGCTGCATTCCAGCCAAATAATGGTTAACATGATAGATTTGAGGACATATGATGACTATACATACAGCCACAGTCTAAATGTTGCTATACTTTCTGTTGTTGTTGGCATTACCCTTGGCTATAACAAAAAAAATCTTCATCAGCTTGCGATTGGCGCGCTGTTGCATGACACCGGCAAAATGTTTATTGATAAAGAAATACTAAACAAGCCGGCGAGGCTTACGCCCGACGAATTTGAAGAAATAAAAAAACACAGCGAACGCGGATATAATTATCTTTGTGATTACCTTGACATACCGGAAGAGTCCAAAATGATGGCATTGCAGCATCATGAACAATACGGAGGTAAAGGCTACCCTTACGGGCTGTCGGGAGAGGAAATACACGCATTCGGGCGTATTGTGGGTGTAGTTGATGTTTTTGATGCGTTAACAGCTGACAGACCGTATAGAAAAGCTATGCTGCCCTCCGATGCGCTTGAGTATATCATGGGCGGATACAACACCATGTTCGACCCGAACGTTGTCAGCGCGCTTACACGAAAGGTGGCGCCGTATCCCATCGGAACATGTATCAGGCTCAGTACTGAAGAAGTGGGCATAGTCGTTAAGAATCATGAAAATGCCAGCTTAAGACCTGTTGTTAAGCTGCTTATTGACGGCAAACCGTCTGAGAGATACATCGACTTAGCGCACGACCGCACAGCGCTTAACGTTACCATTAAAGAAATCGTCAATTACTAAATATAATTAAATCTCTATACGCAATAATTTGCAGCAATAGCCTTGGCTTGTACGCATTATTTTATAAAACGTATTGCCGTGCCGTATGCCGTAACCTCGGCCGCGCCCTGCATCACGGAACTTGAAGTAAACCGAACGCCAACTACTGCATCCGCGCCCAGTATCGATGCCTGTTCAGCCATCCTCTTAAGAGAAATCTCCCGTGCTTCCTCGAGCATTTTGGTATATCCCTTTAACTCTCCCCCCACCACTGTCTTAAAGCCCGCCATAAAATCTTTACCAATGTGTTTACTCTGTACCATCGACCCCCTCACCATGCCAAGCGGTTCGAATGATTTTCCAAGGTTTTCTATAGTAGTTATAATCATATTTTCGTCCTCCGTTAATGTAACTTAAATTATATCACAGTTCATAGCCTTCATCCAAGCCTAACGGCCATATCAGCCGAAAGAAAATATATATATTTCTCGGCAACAGGCAGATAAGTTATTCTCTCGAGCGCCTGTGAGTACAGTTTAAGCTGCAGCTCATATTTATCGGCCGCTTTTTGCGCATCGCTTGGCTTTACCGCATCAGTCTTGTAATCTATTATTATCCAATTATTCTGCTCCAGAAAGCACAGATCAATCACTCCCTGAACAATCACCATCTCTTTCGATCCGGGCTTTAGGCCGCATTCACACGCCTGCATTTTAAGGCAGAAGGGTTGCTCAAGCAGACATTTTTGCGCCCGTCTCGCACGCTGCGCCAGATTGCTGTTAAGAAATGAACAGACAGATTTAACGTTTATATAAGCCCCCGTGCCTGTTTCAAATATCTTTTTATTCTCAAGTTCTAATATCAACGCGCTTATTTCTTCTTGTGTTTTCTGTTCAAGTCCTGTGTACTCAAGCAAACGGTGAGTTGCCGTACCTCTCTGCGCCGCAGTTAAGCCGTCTGTCTGTGCTGTTATATCTACCGGTATTAATATTTTATCTTCCTCAAGCCGTTTTAGAGAGGATACACTTACCTTGGACGGCACCCCGATATCCTCTTTATACATATACCCGGTAAATATATTTGCAGGCTCCACTTGTTTTGCCTTCGCGAATATAGCCTCCAGCCGTTCTTCCTTATTAACCGACGGCTCTTCTTCCTTGCTCTTTTGTGACACATAAATTATGTCGGACAAATCCGTTTTGCTGTCACGGCACATCATTTGTATGGCTGGCATAAGCAGGTCAAAATATTTATAGGCTTTATGCTGCCATCCGTCAGGCTTATTTTCGAGCCAAGACTCCTTTATCTGCGTACCTGCGCCCAGCAGTATCAGCCGTTCTATGGCGCGCGTCATGCCGACATACAAAAGCCGTACAGTCTCGCTTATTTTTTCGCGCGCTATGCTGCGCGCAACCGCCATTCTGTGAAAAGTCGGTATTCGCAAAAACAACTTCTCGTCAAGTATATCGAGCGCCAGCCCTAAATCGCGACCTACAAGCACGGCGCCTTTTGTGTCTCTCTGGTCTATAACCTTGTGCAGACCGGACAGAATCACCGCGCGGAATTCCAGACCTTTTGATTTATGTATAGTTGTCAGGTATACTCCGTCAGCATCCGCCGGACTTTGCTGTGTTTCGCGTTTAGTACATATTCTGTCGGCAACAGAAAGCACATCCGCCAGACAAATCGGTTTTTGAGAGGAAACTGCACTGATAAATGTTCCGATTGCAGCGTCACAGCCATATCCGCCGGGCGACGTAAGCGCGTAGTCTTTAAGCTTTATCTCCTCTCTGAGCCAAAAAAGAAAATCCGGAAGTTTCATGCACTCGCCAAGCCGTTTATACCTGTCTATTTCGTACAGAAAGCTTTGCACTTTCTTGCCAAGCCGAGAATTTTGTTTAAACGACTGCAACGCATGGCAAAAACTTTTATCGTCCGGCTCCTGTGTTTGGGCAAGCCTTATTTCAGCAAGCTCCGGCTCCGTAAATGCAAAATACGGGTAACGCATCACGCTTAAAAGAGCAATATCGTCCTCCTGTTTATCAATGAGTTTGAGTAAATTCTTAAAAACTTCGAGTTCGGCGTAATCCGACTCTTCCGCTCCAAAGCCGTTAACGACCGGAATACCTGCAGCACTTAAAGCTGCCACAATATGTTTACCCGACTGGCTCATCTCCGGCCGCAAAACCGCAATCTGCTTATAAGCAAACCCGTTATCATAAAGCTTTTTTATCTGTTCCGCCAGTTCTGCTGCCTCGGCCTCAAGTTTATCCTCTTCATCAACCCCCGCAAGCACAATCGACACATTCCCTTGTCCTCCGATACCGGCCTTTAATACCTGCCCTCCGGTATATTCTATTCCGCCCGCGTCCTGACTCATCATGTGTCTCATTACGCCGTTTACAAAATCAATTATTGGCGGAGCGCTTCGGTAATTTGTATTCATCTCTATAAGGCCGTTTCCCTTAAGCTCGCGGCATCTTAGCATAAGCAAATCGGGGTTCGATTCGCGGAATGTATATATACACTGTTTTACGTCACCGACTAAAAAATCGTTTCCGCCCCGTTGCAGCCGCGATATTATCTCATGCTGTACTCCGTTAATATCCTGATACTCGTCTACAAAAACATGCGCGTAGCGTTCCCTGTAATGTGCCGCCACATCGCTGACGGAAAGCGCGCGCAGCGCCAAGTGCATGGTGTCATCGTGGTCTAAAAGATTTTTAGCCAGCTTAAGCTTCGCATACCGCTCCATAAAAACTTGTGTCAACTCTATAAAGAACCGTCCGTCTTGCGCGGTCATATTAAGTTCATTTCTTACTTTTTCACAAAAATTGCCTTCGTAGCGGCGCAGTTCGTTAAATATCCTGTTTGCATAATTCGTAAGCTTTTTGCTCTCAAGGTTCGGAGCCCCTTTAGCCTTTATGCTTATATCGGCCGCCTTTGGCAGACAGACACTGTTTATTTTTATGCTTTCCGACTGATTACAAAATAAAAAGCTGTCCCTCTCACACTCGCAGGCTTCGGCTTCAAATCCGCGCTCCCTCCAAACAGCCGTGCGCTGCTGCAAATACGGCAGTGCATCGACCGCAGCTTCACGCACCATACAACTATACTCATCAAAAAGAATGGAAATAAAATCGCCGCCTTTATAGTTTTGGAGCGCTTTATCAAGCCATCCTTGCGGGTCTTTTAAACTTACGGCACGTGCGTAGATAGTAAATACGATTCTTTGTATGTTGTCGGTATCCCCGCGGTCGGCATACTTTTTTACCATCGGATAATACCGCGTTTGCTGCATTGCATAATCTAAAGTCTGCTCGAAAGCAGCTTGTTTCAGTCTTGCCGTTTGAGATTCGTCCGCTATTGCGAAAGCCGGAGATATGCCTGCATAAACAAAGTTTTCTCTGATCAGCCTGCCGCAAAATGCATGAAGAGTAGATATATCCGCAAACACGCATTTTTCCGCCTGAGCCGCAAGACGGGGCGATACAAGTCCGGTCTCCGAAAGGCGTCTGTAAATGCGTTCACGCATCTCACTGGCTGCAAGATTGGTAAACGTAACTATCAGCATGCGTTCGATATCTTCGCCTTCTTCAATAAGCGCAAGCACGCGTTCAGTCAAAACGCTCGTTTTGCCGCTGCCTGCCGCTGCCGACACAACAACGCTGCCACGGGCATCAATAGCCTGCTTTTGCCGGTCGTTCCATTCATGCGTTTTCACTGTCTGTCTCCCCGTTTTCCAGAAGCGCCCGATCAAAGCACGGCGTCTCCCGGATTGTGTTTCCAGAATAATTCGTATTAATCCGGCATATGCCCGAATATTCGCAATAACCACATGCTTTTTCTGCAGGACATATATCCGCATCTCCGCAATATATGCGTTTTACGCCCTTTGTTATCATGCTGCGGGTAAATGAAAGCAGCGCGTTTAGTTCCTCAGCCGAAAACAGCCTTGCGGCTCCTCGCATATTAAGTGCGCCTGACGATGTCACTGCCTGGTCTATCGCCGAAAAACCGCCTCCCGGCATAATTGCGCTAAAACTCGACAGCACATCAGCATCACAAAGCGATATTCCCGTCATTCTTGAGTCTTTTTGTGCCTGTTCATAACTGTCGCTGTATTTCTCGCCGATTTTCATATAGTAACCGCCGGCTGGCTCTGAGTCTTTTAGCATCCTTTTTGCAGCATCTATATATACTGCCAGCTGTATAGACGTGCCTGCTGCCAGCGCATTTAAATCCAGTTTGGTTTTTGACGATTTATAGTCAACAACACGGAAATATCCGTCTGCCTTGTCAATCCTGTCTATTTTTCCGATAATACTAATGTTGCCGTCTTTTGCTCCCGCATCATACTCAAATGATAATTCGCTGGCGAATATAGAGGCTTTGCTTCCAATCATATGGCTGCGGATACGCTGCGCTGTGTCCGTAAGCTCGCGCTCAAGCTGCACCTTTAATAAAGCGAAGCGCTCATCCTCAATAAGCTTGCCGTTTTCATATTGCTCTGCAGCCCTTTTTGCCGCTTCTGCCATTCGCTGCGTTGTTTCAGCCACAGTCAGTTTTTTTATATCCGCGCCGTCTTCCAGCAATTTTTTTGTGAACATATCGAGCGAAAAATGCATATATGCGCCTATATCTATGCGGTCATGCATATAATCCCGCTTTAGCTTAACCTTTAGCCCGTAATCAAGAAAATGCTTATAAGGGCATTTATAAAAGTTTTCTATCCGAGTAGCGCTGCAGCGCATGCTGCCGTACAGCACCAGTGCCGTTTCCTCATCTAAGGTTATGGCCGCGTTGGTACGCAAAAGCATTTCCCGTGCGCCATTGCGCCAGCCCGGATTTGTCAAATGATATGCACAGCTGCGCAGTAATTTGATATTGAGCTCTCTGCCGCGCAGCGCTTCGGCCAATGCGAAAAGCACCTCCGACTTAATATCCGCAACACACGCAAGAGGCATATCAGGCTTTTCCGGCTTCAGTTTGGGAAACAGACGCTTTATTCTGTCAATAATGACCGACGGCTGCCCTGACTGTATGTTGTAGCTTAATATAAGCCTCTCTTTCGGCTTGGCAAGCGTTGCATATACCTTTAATTTATGTTCCGCCGGGTCGTACAAACCAATATCAATACCACTTTTATATAAAGATTCAAGCTCCGCCGACGGCAGTATGTCTGCCTTGTCCTCTCGGGACGGCCAAACACCGTCATTTACTCCTATTACAAAAAGCACATCAATTCCGGGCATGCGGGCAACAGATATATCAAAAACCGCCACCTCATCCGTAGCTGGAGGTATAACAGCGATTTTTACAGCTTCAAAGCCCGTCTTCACAAGACTGCACAGCGTTTTCGGCGTCAGCGGTATGCCTTCTGCAATATCGGCTATACCCTCCAGCACCTCTATGCTTTTGTCATACACCTGCGCCATATACGATATTTCGCCATATACAAAAGCCTCATCAACACTTTCGCTCAGTTTTTTTAGCTTTTCATACACATTGCACTCACTGATAAAACTTAGGACCGAATCTATCTGTCCGCGGGTATCGGGCTTAGCGATGCCTTCAATAAGGTTATTAAGCGGCCGCATTATCTGCGTACGGATAGATTCAATCTCTTGCACATCACTGCCGTAAATAAACTTTTTATGATAATGCCAGCCCTTCAAAGCGTACCGCTGCGTGTAGCTTAAAAGCGCTGCACGCTGCTCCGCTGTCGCAGGAGAGTATTCGCTGTACACATAGCCCTCAACCGCACCGGCATCTCCGGCAGCCGCACAAAGCGCACTGTATAAAAAACTATAATAAGTATTTTCCGACAATGTGCGCCTCTCATCAATAAAATAAGATATACCACATTGTGCAAATACAGATTTTATTGCTGGCAGGTATTTATCGATTGAGCCAACTGCAACAGCAATATCGCGGAAGCGCTTCCCTCTTTGGGCTTCGCCGATTATATTAGCGGCCAATGCTCTGACTTCCTGCTCTGTATCCTCAGCCTCAATTATACGGATACCGTCAGGCTTCTCGTTAAACGGTGTATATGGATAAGCATATAGATTTTCTTCTAAAAATTTTATCGATTTGCTTCTGTATCTATCTGGTATATCAAGCGGAATAAGGTCGCCTGTTTGCTTTATTTCAAGCCCTGCTGTGGTGGCGGCTTTTATCAAGCTGTCCATATCACGCTTTTCTGAAGCAAATAAATCCGTATCGGTACCTTCCCCTTCTGCGCGAAAAGCGGCGTATGTTTGCTTTGAAACAGCCATTACCTGCTGCATAAGAGCCATAACGGCAGGCGAAAAGCTGTCCATTCCGTCTATAAACACATGTGCGCCGTGCAAATCCGCGTGTTTTACGTTTTTTGCAGCCAGTACATACATGTCTGCCGTGTCCGCCCGGTCTTTGCAGATTTGCATATATTTTTCGTACACTTTCGCAATATCAGACAATTTGTCGCCAAATCCCGTGCCTTTTAAACATTCTACCGCATTTTTGAGACTCTCCGGCGTCTGGCAGTAGCTTTTAAGCCGCATAAAAAGTTTAGCAAGGCAGACTTCAAAATCAGGCAGGTGACCTGTGCCGCAAAAAGGGTCGTTAAAAGCTAAAAGAGCCAAATGGCACGCAACAGCTTTTTGTGAATTGGATAAAAACGGATTGCCGCCCGTATTCTCCAGTATTTTATACGCAAGCCTTGATATGCTCAAAACCTCAAGTCCAAGAAAACCCTGCGTACCGCATTCCAGCATTATTCGTTTTTCTGTCTCGAAGGTAAGCTGACCAGGAACGATAACGATAATTTTTTCAAACGGGTTCTTTAAAAGTTTCTTTATCTGTACCATAAGGTACCGGCTTTTGCCGCTCCCTGCACGACCGGTCACAATATTTAAGCCCAAACCATATCGCCCCTTTCCTTTTATTTATTTATATTAGCATGGTTTCTGTACAAAAAAACGTACATTTCGTATATATCAAAAAAGCCGCATATCAGCGGCTGACTTTTGAAAGATTTGGTTATCCTCTAACCAGATAATTCAGTAGCAGGTTCAAATCTTCCGGCTCTGAGACAAGCAGTTCAAGCTCGTCAATCTTGGCTTCCGAGAACATCTGTGTAAGCATGATGTACTGGCAAAGCGTTGATTTTAGGTTGAGCCTGTCACCCTCTGAAGTTACCAGCTCAATTTTGCCTTTGCATTTTTTGAGCGTTTCAAAGAATTTCCGCGGTTCATTAATGTTCTTAATCTTCATGTTTCTACCTCCTTATTCACATATTTGGTGACATTTCCATTCACCAGAGACAATATATCATATTACTGTGTCTTCGTCAATAAAGGGCAAGGCTGTTTGTTGATTTAATTATTGAAGTCCGAGTATATTCGCGAGCCTTTGATTCTTTGCAGACAGCGTTTTTGTCAGCGGCACTTCTGTACTTTTTGTTTGCCTTATAATATATGCCAAAAGCACATTTGTTAATCCTGACGCCAAATTGTGTTTGTCTTTCGATACCGCAACAAGCGCTTCTTCTGCCTTTTTTATTGCGTCCGCCCCTCCTTCAAGCAGCAGCGCAATAACTCGTGTATTTATTATATAGCCGGACTTTGCACAAAACAGCAGCGAGGCAGCTTTTTGGTATTTTCCCTTGTGTATATATGTCCAGGCTATCTTTTCGCTTATATGCCATGTGTTGCGAACGCGGTCGGTGCTGTTTCTTGCCGTTTTCATTGCCGCATCAAGAAAATACAAAGCTTTATCCGCATGCATTTCCAGCTCATCTTCACATCCCTTTGTGCGCGCTATAAATGCCAGAGCGCTATGCGCACATCCTAAACGGTATAGTTTTTCAATAGGCGAGCGCGTCCATTCTTTATGCTTCTTAGACATCAGTTTAGTATCAAGATTAGAAAGCTGCATATCGGTTTCAGCGCTAAAGCACTTTTCCAGGTATTGCACTGCGCTTTGGATATTAAGCTCGGATATAGCCGGAATGCCGGGCAGAGGTTTTGTTCCGGCAATACCTCTTAAATAAAATTCGTGCATCGGCAGATAAGCGTCATCAATATAGTATCCGCCCAGAACGAAAAGCGCCTTAGCGTATTCGCGGCGGTTGCGCTGCTTTATATCTTCGTCTGTCTGCGTTTCATAAAGCGTAATGGCAGTCGCCAGATGTTCCTCGCCTACTTCTCTTATCTCACGCAGCAGCTCAGCTTCGCGCGAGCCAAACGCACGCTGGCCGAACAAAAGATACGGTACCTGCTTTTCTATAATAAGCTTTCCCTTCCGGTAATGGTTGCGTATGCTCTCGGGATATATCTCTAGTGCACGCGATAGCCACTCGTGCGCCTTGTCAATCTGCTCGGATAAATCCTGGTCGCGTCTTTCACCCGGACGCATAAGCTCGTGTACATTAGAATAATACCTATATGCCAGTGCTGTAGCACATCTGGAACTTTCAGGCTCTAAAACAGCACCGCGCTGCAGAAACGCGATGCAGTAACTCCTGTAGCGCTCCGCCTCCTCAAGCCGTTTCTTCTCTGCCGCTTTTATCTTAAGCGTTACCGCAAGCTTGCTGCACGATAGCCCCAACTTATATAGCAGCTCTGCGCTGTTCCAGACAATATCGTTTGTGCGCACTGTTTTTAGTGGTGCAAACAACATACATACGCCTTTGTAATCTCCCGCTTCAATCAATGCCTGCGCTTTATCTGCCAGCTTTGAGCGCTGCAAAAGGTTGTCAAGCTCTGTTTTTGGCAAAAAGTATACAATCGGTGCATGGCCTTCTTTGTTTAAATGTCCGTTCTGACGGGCAGTGCGAAAAACTTTCCTGCCGATCTCCCCGCTTTTAATAACGAGGGGCTCTATATTTTCAACAATAGCAGCTTTTTTATCGCCGTTTGAAGTTATTTTTTTTATTATACACGCTAGCGCAGGTTTTTCGGCGCCGCTATTGCCGGCATAGTACGCCACAGCATTTTTTCCGTCAAGCATGAGATTTTCCCAATCGTCAAATGCAGACTTTATCTCTGCTTGTGCTTTGCTGCTTATGCCGCAACTTTTTGTTAAATCTTCAAAAAGCGCTAATACAGCCAGCATATACCGTTACTTCCTTTCGTATATTTATTTAAACATATCTTACCATTTTTGCTTATGCTTCGCAAGCTGTTTTGCTGCCACGTTTCAACATTTTGCAACATAATATCTCATGTAATTACTTTGAATTGTTATGTGATTTGGTATATAATCTTATTCGATAATTATTGGAGGCTAATATGAAATACTCCGTTGTGATTCCCGTCTATAACGAACATACGGTTTTGCCTTTATTCTACGAAAGAATAAAAAAAGTAATGAAACCGCTCAAAGATTATGAACTTATATTTGTAAACGACGGTTCGCGTGACGATTCGCTGGATTTGCTGCGTTCTTTTTCAGCAAAAGATAAATCTGTGCGCGTTGTCAGCCTTTCAAGAAACTTCGGACATCAGGCCGCTGTTTCGGCCGGAATGGATGTGTCGAAGGGAAATGCGGTTGTAATTATTGACTGCGATTTGCAGGATCCGCCGGAACTGATTCCTGACATGGTGAAAAAGTGGCAGAGCGGAGCTGATATTGTATACGGCCGCCGAATCAAACGAAAAGGCGAATCTTTGCTTAAAAAGATAACGGCATTTGTATTCTACAGAACGATAAGGCTGCTTGGGGGCCAGTACATTCCTGCAAACACCGGCGATTTTCGTCTTATCGACCGCAAGGTATGCGATGTGCTTTGCGCTATGCCGGAGCGCAGCCGTTTTCTTAGGGGTATGGCGGCTTGGACCGGCTTTAAGGCAGTGCCTGCAGATTTTGTCCGCGAAGAACGCGCAGCAGGCAAAACCGGTTATTCGGTAAAAAAAATGCTCAAACTCGCTGGCGACGGTATCACCGCATTTTCAGATAAACCGCTAAAAATTCCGTTTATTTCAGGAATAATACTCGGGGTGCTTTCGCTCTCATATTTAATCCTCGGCATTGTGTTTTTTTGCCTCGAAACTTGGCAGATTACCCACATTCTTTTCGCACTGGTTTTTTTGCTTATTTCGGGTTTGTTTTTTTCATTAGGCATTTTTGGGCTATACCTGGGAAGAATATACGAAGAAGCCAAGGCTCGCCCCCTCTATATAATAGACGAAAAAATCAATCTGGAGGAAAAATGATAGATTCAAGACTGCAAAAGCTATGTAATACACTGGTAAACTACTCTATGTCCGTTAAAAAGGGCGAACGGGTGCTTATCGAGAATTTTGACTGTCCAGACGAAGTTGCAGAACAGCTTATAAGGGAAGTGTTTGCTGTCGGAGGCATTCCTTTTTGCATATCGCGAAGCGCACGTGTGCAGCGCGCTTTGCTTAAAGGTGCCACAAAACAGCAGATAGAAGATTGGGCGAAATACGATGCCGCCATGATGCAGGAGATGCAGGCGTATGTTGCGTTCCGCGGTTCGCTTAATACATCGGAAAACTCCGATATTGACGAGCACAACTTATCACTGTACCGTTCTATATATTCAAAGCGCGTGCACCACGAGCTGCGCGTTCAAAAGACAAAGTGGGTTGTGTTAAGATATCCTAACGGCTCAATGGCACAGCTTGCCGGTATGAGCACAGAGCAATTTGAAGACTTTTATTTTGACGTATGCAACCTTGACTATTCAAAAATGGATAAAGCAATGGATACAATGCAGCAGCGGCTTGACAGCGTTGACCAGGTGCGCATAACGGGGCCCGGTACCGATATCGTTTTTTCCATAAAAGGTATACCCTCGAAAAAATGCTCAGGACATATGAACATCCCCGACGGGGAAATATACACAGCCCCGGTACGCGAAAGCGCTAACGGACGCATAACATATAATACGCCGTCGTTCTCTCAGGGCTTCAAGTTTGAAAATATAAGCTTTGAATTCAACAACGGCAAAATTATTGATGCAAAAGCCAACAATACAGAACGCATTAACAAAATACTCAATACAGATGAGGGCGCGCGCTATCTTGGTGAATTTTCATTTGGCGTTAATCCTTATATTAAGCACCCCATGTGCGATACGCTGTTTGATGAGAAGATATGCGGCTCTATACACCTAACGCCCGGCTCATGCTACGAGGATGCGGACAACGGTAACGACAGCGCGGTACATTGGGACCTTGTTTTGATACAGCGCCCGGAATACGGCGGCGGCGAGATATATTTTGACGGTGAGCTGATACGCAAGGACGGCCGGTTTTTAGGCGAGCTTGAAGTGCTTAACGAAGAGAACCTGATCTAACCCTGCTGGCTTTTTGCATTATGAAGCTTATAAATCAAGACCTGATATAACAGTTTTAGCCAGTATATTGTTGTCGCATTCTTCGACAGCCGAAAGCCCCTCTGCCATTACATACAGCATTATTGTGCAGCCGTATTCTTCAAAATATTTTGCGTAGACCCTTCCTGTCATCGTGATTGCGTCAAAATCCTTATCTGCCGGCTGCGGCCTGCCGTATTGCAGATAAGCCGTCTTGTTTTCCTTGAAATTATGAGCGGCTCCGTTAACGCGCATCTTTGCGTCTATTCTGGTCCAGCCGCTGCTGCCCGCGCATGCAACATCGCTTTTTAAGTTATATCCTTCAATAATGAATAATGGATTGATACATCCGAAGTTCTTTATAACCAGCTGTGTATAATCGTACTTAACCGCAGTTATCATTTCGTCAATGTTCAGCGAGCCGCAGCTTAAAAATCCGTATTCGCCGTCATGTTTTTTTATTGCATACGCACCGTAAAACGCAGAATATAAGTCGCTCTTACTGTTATATAAAGAGGATGTTCGCGTTGCCGCATCAAATGCGCCGAAGTTATACAGTATCGACATATCTGCCCTAATGCCCGACCAATCCGAAAACGCGTCCGCGTTGAACGTCAGCACAAAAGGATACCAGCCTTCCCCCGAAACCATTCTGACGGCAAAGCCGTTTTCCTGCATAACGCTCGATTTGTTTTGTGATTCGGAATAAATACTCATAACCACATAGCTTTGCAACGCGGGAAAAAACCATATAACCGGCAAAGCTACGATAATAATACAGATTATAACAATCAAAGTTTTTTTCATAAATATAATATAGCATAACAAAATAAGGCGTTCCACATTTTAAAAATACCATGAAAAAGACGCTCCAGGTTAATGAGCGTCTCTACAATTTAATATTATATCATTTCCGCTTTTTTATTCTTGCGGAGTAACCTCTGTCTTATTTTCCGTTTTCTTGTCGTCCGGCAGCAAACCCTTGCGCGTTAAGTTTACACGCCCCTGCTTGTCTATTTCGACAACACGGACCAGTATTTCGTCTCCTATATTGACTACGTCCTCAACACGCTTAACGTGCTCATTAGAAAGCTTGGAAATATGCACAAGGCCGTCCTTGCCGGGTGCAAGCTCTACAAAAGCGCCGAAATTCATGATGCGTACCACTTTTCCGAGATAAACGTTACCAACTTCCACCTCTTTAACAATAGCATCAATAGCAGCCTTTGCCTTCTCCGCCGCCTGTTCGTCGGCTGATAAAATAAACACCCTGCCGTCGTCTTCAAGGTCTATCTTAACTCCGGTATCGGCAATAATCTTATTAATAACCTTTCCGCCGGTTCCTATAACCTCGCGGATCTTTTCAGGGTCTATGGTAAACTGGTAAATACGCGGCGCATACTTAGATAGGTTTTCACGCGGCGCGGACAATACTGCATCCATCTTGTCCAGTATGAACATCCGGCCTTCATTAGCCTGCGAAAGAGCACGTGTCAGTATTTGCTCATCTATTCCCTTTATTTTTATGTCCATCTGAATAGCGGTAATGCCTTCTCTTGTACCGGCCACCTTAAAATCCATATCTCCCAAAAAGTCCTCTAATCCCTGAATATCGGTTAATATGGCAATGTTTCCTGTGTTTTCGTCCTTAATAAGACCCATCGCCACGCCTGCAACAGACGCCTTTATTGGCACTCCCGCATCCATAAGCGACAGTGAACTTGCGCATACGCTTGCCTGCGATGTGGAGCCGTTTGAGCTGATGCACTCTGATACGGTTCTTATAGCGTAAGGAAACTCAGACTCGCTGGGCAGAACCGGCATTAAAGCTCTTTCTGCCAGTGCGCCGTGCCCTGTCTCGCGTCGGCTCGCGCCTCTTAGCATACGGGCTTCTCCCGTTGAATACGGAGGCATATTATAATGATGCATATAGCGTTTGTTATCCTGGTCTATTAAGCCGTCAAGCCGCTGCGCATCGCTTATAGAGCCAAGAGTAGTCAGCGTCATGGCCTGCGTTTCTCCGCGTGTGAATACGGCACTGCCATGAGTGCGTGCAAATATGCCTGTCTCACACCATATTGGACGAATCTCGTTAAATCCGCGTCCATCCGGGCGGATGCCTTTGTTAATAATTCTGTCCCGTACAATTTCTTTTCTTATTTCATACAGTACGTTTTCAATGTCCGCCGATTTATCCGGATAGCTTTCCGCAAAATGCGCCAGCACATCCGCCGTAACCTCCTCGGTTCGCTGTTCGCGCACACTTCTCTCTGTAGTATCAACACTGTATTCCACCTTATCCGAAGCATATTCACGAACCAATTGTTCAAGTTCGCTATCAATTTCTGCTATCTGCGGTTCTATCTTTTCCTTTCCGACTTCTTTAACAATTTTTTCGATAAATACAATAACCTTTTTTATCTCCTCGTGTGCAAGCAATATTGCGTCAAGCATCTGCTTTTCGCTAATCTGCTCAGCACCCGCCTCCACCATCATCACGGCATCCTTAGTGCCGGAAACGGTTAAATCAAGCACGCTTTTTTCGCGTTGTGATACATCAGGGTTTATTATATATTCCCCGTCCGCCATACCTACAACAACCGAACCCGTAGGTCCTAAAAACGGAATGTCAGAAATAGAAAGCGCTATTGATGAGCCTATCATTCCCAATATGGCCGGAGGAACATCCTGCTCCACGCTCAGCACTGTGCAGACTACCTGAACATCATTGCGGTACCCTTTGGGAAACAGCGGTCTTATCGGCCTGTCAATAAGCCTCGATGTCAGTATCGCCTTTTCGGTAGGCCGTCCCTCGCGTTTTATAAAACCGCCTGGTATTTTTCCTACAGAATACATCTTTTCTTCAAACTCTACGTTCAGCGGGAAAAAATCAATTCCTTCCCTGGGAGTTTTTGAAGCGGTTGCCGTAACAAGAACGGCTGTTTCTCCGCATCGCATCAGGCATGTCCCATTTGCCTGCTGGGCATATTTGCCCGTCTCAACCGTTAGTTTCCTCCCGGCATAATCAAACTCGAATACTTTGTGTTCCATTTTCTCTCCTTCTCCTTAACACACGGACATATGCACCCTTACATATGCCCTCCATGCAAAATACGCACGATATATATTCTAACAAATAATAGAGCGGTCGCCCGCTCTATTATTGTTACTTTCTTAAGTTCAAGCCTTTTAGCACTTCTCTGTACCGCTCGATATCCTTTTTCTTAAGATAGTTCAGCAAGCCTCTCCTCTTACCTACCATTTTCAAAAGTCCTCTTCTCGAATGATGGTCCTTCTTATGGATTTTCAAATGTTCGATAAGATGGTTAATCCTCTCGGTAAGCAGTGCAATCTGTACCTCGGGCGATCCGGTGTCTCCTGCATTTAATGCAAACTTCCCTATGATGCCCGCTTTGGTTTCCTTATCCATTTTTTCCTCCTGTTATTAGCCCCGTTAACATAGTAAGGCGTCGGATGCTCGCCAGACCATGTATGCGGTTTTAAGTCAAAAAACATAATAACACAGGCTTTTATATTTGTAAACCTCGCCTTTATCGGGATTATGCGATTTGCAGATCGCATCAATCAGGGCTTAACGTTAATCATGCGCATAATGATATTATTTTATTCGGAAATAGTAAAGTCTCGCGGTCATATTTGTCAGATATCTTCGTCTGCAAAAACTGACCGCAGACATTACGTTCGTACTGCTCTTTTCATTCGCTGGTTATTGAAATTACATATCTTTTAACAATTGTTCAATTTGTTTCGCCGGCAGAGGCTTATAAAAGTAAAAACCCTGAATTAAATCGCATTTATTTTTCTTCAAAAACAAATATTGTTCCTCTGTCTCAACTCCTTCAGCCAAAACATTAAGCTCAAGATTTCTGGCGATCTGAATAATACTCTTTATTATCGCCTTATCCTTCTTGGATTTCGAGGATATCCCCCTCACAAATTCCATATCAATTTTTATTAGATTAATAGGGAATGTCTTAAGCCTGCTTAAAGATGAATAACCGGTACCAAAATCATCAATAGATATTGAAACTCCAATATCACTTATTTCTTTTAATCTCTGCAAAATGGAAGGTTCTCTATTAGCTGCAATGCTTTCAGTAATCTCTATCTGAACGTTTTTTGGGTCCGTTTCGGTTTGGTCTAGTATATTGTAGATTTTTTCAGCAATATTAACATCTTTTAATTGTTCTATTGATAAGTTAACAGATATGGTGATTTCTTTGTTACAATATTTTTTTACTTTCTTGCATTGCTCGCATGCGCTTTTTATAACCCATAATCCTATTGTCTTTATCAGCCCTGTTTGTTCTGCCATCGGTATAAAAATATCCGGCGCAATAACGCCATATTCTTTATGATTCCATCGCAAAAGTGCTTCAAATCCTATTATTTCTTGCGTTTCCGTCTTAATCTGAGGTTGATAATGCACATATAATTCATCGTTATCCAGCGCCCTATACAAATCATTTCTTAGCTTCATATTTTTTATGATGTCGTCTTTCAGACTCGGAGAACAGTAGACATGTTGATTTTTTCCTCTATTTTTTGCTGAATACATTGCAATATCAGCATTTCTTATCAATGTATCAGAATCTTCTCCGTCTGCAGGGTATACGGCTACACCTATACTTGCTGAAATAAAAAAATCAGTATTGTTAACGGTAACTGCCTTGTTTATAACATTGGTGATTTTATCAATAATTATTTTAATATGCTCGACTTTTTTTATGTTGGCTACCTTGATTAGAAATTCATCCCCTCCGTATCTTGAAACGGTATCTTCTTTTCTAAGACATGAAGCCAGCCGGGCCCCTATTTCTTTGAGCACTATATCACCGGTTGCATGGCCCATTGTGTCATTGACCGACTTGAAAGAATCCAGGTCAATAAATATTATGCCGATTAGGGTAGTACTTCTTTTGGCGGCATGCAATGCTTGGTCAAGCTGAATCACAAATAACTCTTTATTTGGCAGCCCTGTAAGAGCATCATAATAAGCCATGTGATATAATTTTTTTTCTGATTCTTCCAGGCTTTTTTGTTGATTTTTAATTTTTTCTATGCTTCTTATAACTTTATTTTTATAGGAACACACCAGTGCAATAATCACAAGCACGCCCAAATAGGATATTAATCCCGGTAAAGCTTCGGCAGATGCATTACTAATAAAATATATAACTGTACCGATTATACTGAAGACATTTATCAAACAAGCTGCTATACAACCCGGTTTATTTTCTTTTAACGCCAGATAAATAGAAAGCAACATCTGCAGCTGTGTCACAATACCTCTTAAGACAAAAACCTCAATGTTCATAAGTGGGATTCTATTTATCAGAATATAAGATAGAATAACATACAGAATAACGCAAAATGTTATCCTCAAAGCGCTGCTTTTTTCCATTGGTTCAGCGACTATGAAACCATATTTTTTTATCGTATGATATATCGCAATTATCGGTATCAGCATTACAATAGGTGCCATTTGCGGCATTTTTGTATAAATACTGCTAAGCACAATATCTGTTATTGAACCAAGCACCAAGGCGGTCACAAAAGAAATGAAAACAATATACGACTGCTTTTTTATATTTTTGTCTGTTGTTTTTTTACCCCGTAAAAACAAAAGCGACAACCCCAAAGCCATATAGCCGGCATAGTAAATATAAAATATCCAATCCCAGATATTGTTTACAGCAGTGTTAGCCCAACCGAATTCTGTATAGAAAAGCTGATAAGGTGTTTGATTGATTCCCGAAGGAACAGCGAAGGCCAATATAGTAACTGCCGCCGGAAGATACAAAAATATATATAGCCACCATTTTTTCAGCAGTGCTTTTTTGCCTGTAATAATGAGTATGAAGTGTAAAATAATACCGTATATTGAACCCCAGCCAATGGCTGAAACGCGGCGCCAAAGTTCGCAAACCTCAATACTTGCGGCTGATGTCGCAAACGCAAATCCAACCGACCAGATACTAACCGCTACGGTTAAAACAAAATAACATCTGTTGAGGTCTGCCTTGTTATTGTCTTGTAACACAAAGATGCCGCTGACAAGCGAAACAATGCTTACAGAAAAAAACAGCACAGAAAACAATGATGAATAAAGCATATTTCAACTCTCTTATTAAATTAAATTAAATTTACTATATCACACTATTATCTATCGGTATACCTTTATTATAAGTAAAGTACAAATATCGGCTAAA
>CAZSMH010000001.1:8068-11904 GCA_964607965.1 uncultured Christensenellaceae bacterium | reverse complement strand
TGACTGAACAGTATCCGTACAGATGCATAAGGAGATAATATGTCAGCTAAATTTTCTTTCAGTGGAGGCATTCATCCTCTTGCCCGCATACACCATGGCAAACCGCTGACCGAACACCGTGCAATTGAGCCATGCAGCGTTCCGGATGAGATTATACTGCCCTTCTCTCAGCACATAGGAGCGCCTGCGCAGCCCATCGTCAATGTTGGCGATAAGGTTGATCTGGGTCAAAAGATTGCGGAAGCAGGCGGTTATGTAAGCGTTCCTTGCCACTCTAGTGTATCCGGAACAGTAAAGGCGATTGAATTAAGGCCTCATATACTAGGCACTCTGCAGCCTTCCATAGTTATATCCAACGATCATGAGGACAGGCTTTGCCCGGATATAAAGTGCCCCGGCAATTTAGAAGCTCTCTCTTCAAAAGAAATTGTTGAAATAATAAAAAATGCCGGCATTGTCGGCATGGGCGGGGCTGCTTTTCCTACTCATGTAAAGCTTTCTCCTCCGCCGGAAAAACCAATAGATACAGTAATAGTAAACGGCGCAGAATGCGAACCCTATTTAACCGCAGATCACAGGCTTATGCTTGAGCATCCGGAAGAAATTCTTTTTGGCTTAAAGGCTGTTGTTAAAGCGCTTAATGTAAAAAATGCTTATATAGGCATTGAAGACAATAAGGGCGATGCTATAAACGCAATTTCTGATGCTGCAAAGGACCAGCCGGTTAATGTCTCGGTATTGAAGGTCAAGTATCCACAAGGCGCCGAGAAACAGCTTATATATGCTATAACAAAAAGGCAAGTGCCTTCCGGCGGTCTTCCTATGGACGTAGGCGTTATTGTTATAAACGCGGCCACCGCCTACCAGATATGTCTTGCAGTATGCGGTGGTTTGCCGCTTTACCAACGTGTAGTTACTGTTACCGGGAGTGTTAACCGGCCTTCCAACCTGCTTGTACGCCTCGGCACGCCGATTAAACATATTATAGCGAGTGTGGGCGGTTTTTCAGGGAATATAGCAAAAGTAATAGCAGGCGGTCCTATGATGGGAGTCTCCCAGCATAACCTTGATGCCACCGTAATAAAAGGTACTTCAGGGCTGCTTTCTCTTGATGAGGATATGGCGCGCCCGATGGATGAATCTTTTTGCATACGTTGCGGCAAATGCGTTTATGCGTGCCCTATTGGGCTTTTGCCTTACCTTTTAAGCGATTATACGGAACATGAGCGGATTGACGATGCAGAAAAACATAATGCAGCGGACTGCATAGAATGCGGCTGCTGTTCGTATATTTGCCCTGCCAACCGCCACCTTGTACAGCGCATAAGGCTTGCCAAGTCGCAGATATTAAGCAGACGCCGCAAGTCGGGCTGTTGACTTTTTGATTTTTTTCGGAGGTGTGTATGGATAAATATATTATGTCGTCATCGCCGCACGTACGTTCTCCTGAAACGACCGGGACAATAATGCGTGACGTTATTATCGCTCTTCTGCCGGCTACGGCAGTCGGCGTGCTCGTTTTCGGCATAGGGTCGCTTTTTACCGTGCTGATATGCATTGCATCCGCTGTACTGGCCGAAGTGCTCCTGCAATTACTGATGCACAGAAAAATTTCTGTAGGAGACGGCAGCGCGGCTGTTACCGGCCTTTTGCTGGCGCTTAACCTGCCGCCTATGGATATAGCTTTCTGGTGGATTCCTGTACTCGGCGCCTTTTTTGCAATCGGAATAGTAAAACAGTGCTTCGGAGGCCTGGGGCACAATTTTGTAAATCCGGCATTGGCTGCCCGCGCGTTTCTTGTAATTTCATGGCCTGCTATAATGACGGCTTTTACCATTCCGGAGAGCGCAGCTGTTGCAGATGCTGTTTCCTCTGCAACGCCCCTGACCGCTCTTAAAGCCGGCGGGGCGCTGTCGCCTCATATTGATATGTTTCTTGGTAACATAGGCGGCTGCATTGGCGAAACAAGCGCGCTGGCGCTTATTATTGGTGGGCTGTATCTTATTGCGCGCCGTGTTATAGACCCCAGAATACCGATTATCTATATCGGTACCGTCGCCTTGTTTACTTTTGTTGCCGGTCCTTCGGGGCTGTTCACGGGCAATGCACTCTATCACATACTCGGAGGCGGGCTTATGATAGGGGCAATATTTATGGCTACGGACTATACCACTTCTCCTATGTCCGGCACAGGAAAAGTTATTTTCGCTGCCGGCTGCGGTATTTTAACCAGCATTATACGGCTTTGGGGCGGCTATCCCGAGGGTGTTTCTTACTCTATTCTTCTTATGAATCTGACTGTGCCGCTTATTGACAGAGCATTTGTACCAAATCTTTTCGGAGGTGCGACAAAAATGAAACCGATAATTACGATAACGGTAAAGCTGCTAATAATAACGATAATCGCCGGCGCTTTGCTTGGATTAGGTTACAGCATTACAAAAGACCCTATTGAGGATCAAATGCAAAATAAGTCTAACGAAGCACGGTTTGCGTCATTCCCAAAGGCAGTTTCGTTTGAGGAGCGGACGGAAGATATACCCGAGCAGTACAAGATAATACAGTCTGTTCATACTGCGCTTGATGCTAGTGGCAATGATATTGGTATAGCAGCAACCGTTATAACTAAAGGCTACAATTCGGGTATGCATTTAACCATTGGCATAGGAACAGACGGTGTTATAAATGGTGTAGTTTTAGGTTCGCACAGTGAAACGCCGGGGCTCGGCGCCAAGGCTGCAGACAGCAGTTTTATCGGCCAGTACACCGGCAAAACTACAGAAAATCCGCTGACCGTAGTCAAAAAACCGCCTGAAAAGCAAAATGAAATCGCGGCCATTTCCAGCGCTACTATAACCAGCAAAGGCATCACGCAGGCTGTCAATACTGTTATAGACTATTATCGGCAGGTTTTGAGAGGTGCTCAATGAAGACAAAACCAATGGCCGTATTAAAGAACGGTCTGTTTAACGAAAATCCCACTTTCCGGCTGGTGCTGGGAATGTGCCCTACTCTTGCGATAACAACAAGCATATCAAACGGCATAGGAATGGGTCTTGCGGCTACTTTTGTTCTTGTAGGCTCCAATGTCGTGATATCGCTGCTGCGTAATTTTATACCTGACAAAGTGCGAATACCTGCTTATGTCGTAGTTATAGCTGCTTTCGTTACAATTGTAGAGCTACTGCTGAAAGCCTATTTGCCCGCTCTAAATGATTCTCTTGGGCTTTTTATTCCGCTTATAGTTGTCAATTGTATTATACTAGGGCGCGCCGAGGCATTTGCGGGCAAGAACAGTGTGGGAGCGTCTTTGCTCGACGGAGTCGGCATGGGGCTGGGGTTCACAGGCGCTCTGCTGATTGTTTCTTTCTTTCGCGAAATTATTGGCAACGGCACGCTGCTTAATTATAAGCTCTTTGGTGATAACTTCAAACCTATGCTGATGATGATTCAACCACCCGGCGGCTTTATCACTTTAGGTTTGCTGCTGGGCGCTATTAATAAGATTTCCATGGTGAAGAGTAAAAGGAAGGGAGCACACTGATGGAGAAATTACTGATTATACTTATCGGTTCTATATTTGTAAACAACTTTGTGCTATCAAAGTTTCTCGGCTGTTGTCCCTTTCTCGGAGTATCCAAAAAGGTGGAAACTGCTATAGGCATGGGTTTTGCGGTCACTTTTGTTATGGCTTTAGCTTCGGTAATATCATATCTTGTTCATTATTTTCTGCTTGTTCCGCTTAAAATAGAATACATGCAGACCATTGCGTTTATACTCGTTATAGCGGCACTTGTTCAGCTGGTGGAGATGGCGCTGCAAAAGCTTGTGCCTTC
>CAZSMH010000001.1:3977-7968 GCA_964607965.1 uncultured Christensenellaceae bacterium | reverse complement strand
CTTGTTCTGGGGCTTGGGCTTGCAATAGCCTCAAAGCTGCTTTCGGTAAAAACCGACCATAATATAGAAAAAATAAGAGAACTTTTGCCGGGCGCTAATTGCGGCGTATGCGGTTATCCCGGCTGCGACGGATTCGCAAAAGCACTTTCATCCGGTGAGGCAGATGTTACCCGGTGCAGCGCTCTTTCTTGCGATAATCTGGCCTCTATTGCTGAAATTCTGGGCGTTGATGCGCAGCCCGGCGAGAAAATGGTCGCCCGCGTGCTTTGCAGGGGAGACTCGGAAAACTGCGTCACTCAATATAAATATTCCGGTATATCGGACTGCCGCGCTGCGGCGATGCTTGCAGGCGGGCCTTCCGCGTGTCCATACGGATGCGTCGGGCTTTTAACCTGTGCCCATGTATGCCCTTTTGATGCCATATATCGTAATGAGAAAGGGCTTGCAGCAGTAGATGAGGAAAAATGTACAGGCTGCGGTAAATGTGCAGAAGCATGCCCTAAAAACGGTATAGTGATTATGCCTCAAAACCGCAGCGTATATGTAAGCTGCCGCACGACACAAAAAGGAAAAGCTGTAACCTCGGTTTGCAAAGCCGGCTGTATCGGTTGTTCTCTCTGTGCCAAAAAGTGCCCGCAAGGAGCTATAACTATGGAAAATAACCTTCCGGTCATTGATTACGATAAGTGCACTGGCTGCGGCGTATGCGTTGATGTATGCCCAAAAAATACTATAGTGGCTGCAACAACAATAAAATCCTCCTGTGCCGGCCCTGTGGCTTAACATGGATTATTTAACCGGGCGTCACGTTATACTGGCTTCGGCATCGCCGCGCCGAAAAGAACTGCTCTCCCATTTGATACCCGAATTTGATGTTGTGCCAAGCACCGTTTTAGAAAAGGCGTATGGAACACCAGCTCAGCAGGTGAAAAAGCTTTCCTTTGATAAAGCTGCTCAAATAGCATCTGTTTACCCCGATGCCCTGGTTATAGGAGCAGATACTCTTGTTTTTCTTGGCACAAAACCGCTTGGAAAACCTGTAAACAAGGCTGATGCAAGGCGCATGCTAAGGCTTCTATCCGGCCGCACACACCGGGTATTAACTGGTATCTGCGTAATTTACGGTAAGCAGCAATGCACTGCTGCCGCGTCTACCCGCGTACGTTTTGCCAAACTGACAGATGACGAAATAACCGCCTACATCGCCACAGGCGAGCCTATGGATAAGGCCGGCGCTTACGGTATACAGGGGCAATTCTCAAAACACATAACAGGTATCCGCGGCTGCTATTTTAATGTAATGGGTTTGCCGCTTAATCTTCTTTATGATACTTTAAAGCGCTTTTAGTTTTTGTATTTTAACGTATATTATTCTATTTTATATTATATAATTCAATCATATTCTTACATTATCAAACATTTGATTGCATCTCTGATTTTTTTAATAAACCAAATTACTTTTATGTTATTTTTATGTTGTTATATATTTTTTAATAGAAAACATCTTATATAAATCATTCAATAATACTATATATTGAGTTATGCTAATATTTATATATAATAATTAATCATATATAGTGCTATTATTCGTTATCCGAGGTTTAAATTATATAGTCGTATATAAAAAAACATGCAACAGCAAAGTGTGCGTTCATGTTGCATATTGTTCTTATTTGTTATGGTTGTTCTGCTATGTTCCTTTTTGTTACTTGTTGATACTTGTTAATAACTGGTTTTATGCATATGCCTAGTTTTTCCTGTACTCCCTGCCGCGATTTGTAATCTCCAGCCAAAACGGTATTCTGTTTTTCGTTTCTTTTTCCGTATGCTTGGCAAGGTATTCATCTGCTATCAGTGTACGTATAGAATTCAATAACTCTAAGTATTCGTCTTTATCCATATTTTCTACCAGATTATCAACCGCGAATGTCAATGATACTCCTTGAGGCAGACCTTTTTCTATATCAATGAGTACTTTTAAGGTCTTTTCCTGTTCAGGTTTTAACATATTTACGTCCTCCCTTGATGAATTGTCTACCGGCTATTATACATCATTTCTCTTATAACTCAATAATAAATTTATGTAAATTAATTTTATTCATATTAAGCAGGCAAAAAGCAGTTTTGCAAATACATGTATAAAAACCAACATACATAGAAAGAATTATACAATAACGAAAATAGGAGGCTGTAGATGTTTTCTTTTTTTGCGCCGTGCCTTGGTATCGATCTTGGAACAGTCAACACACTTGTATACTTAAAAGGCAATGGCATAATACTGCGCGAACCGTCCGTGGTGGCGATGAAAAATAACAGACGCGAAATACTCGCCGTAGGAGAAGACGCCCACAAAATGATTGGACGTACGCCCGGAGGAATCGTAGCAATAAGACCTTTGAAAGACGGCGTTATATCAGATTTTTATACTACAGAGGCAATGCTTAAATATTTTATCCGCAAAGCTATGCCGCAGAGTTTTTTTAGACGCAGCCCTCATCTTGTTATATGCGTTCCCTGCGGAATAACCGAGATAGAGAAACGTGCAGTAGAGGAAGCCGCAAAAGCGGCAGGTGCAAGAGAAGCTGTCCTTCTCGAAGAACCGATGGCAGCCGCTATAGGAGCCGGTCTTGATACGAATCAGGCTAAAGGGTGCATGATTGTAGATATAGGCGGCGGAACAAGTGAAGTAGCCATTATTTCTCTCGGCGGTATTGTTACATCTCGTTCTATCCGTATTGGAGGAAACCATATGGATGAAGCAATAATTAAATTTGTAAAAACAAATCACAGCATGATAATCGGTGAAAGCACAGCCGAAGAAATAAAAGTTAAAATCGGGGGCGTTGTTGATATAGGTAAGGAACAAACTATGGAGGTCCGCGGCAGAGATATTTCTACCGGACTGCCGAAATCCATCACCGTCGAATCCTCCGGTATACGCGAGTCACTGTTAAAAACCGCACATTCCATATTAGATGCAATAAAAAGTGTTCTGGAAGAAACCCCTCCCGAGCTTGCTGCCGATATTATTGACGAAGGCATCGTTCTATCAGGCGGCGGCGCTCTTCTTCACGGGCTAAATCGTTTGGTAGCAAAGGCAACCGGAATGCCTGTGCGCAGAGCCGAACATCCGCTGGATGCCGTAGCTTTAGGCACTGGAATCGCTATGGAAAGCATGGTGGCAACAATCCCCGAACGCGAACCTGCTGCCGAGCCGACTCAATAGCCATACGAATCTATTTTTTATATTTAGTTACTCTTGCGGCTCATATGAGTAAAGAAAAAGCCTCCTTTTTATAAAGAAGGCTTTTATATTATTCTATTCGGGAATGTATTCAAAGTTTACCGCGGCACCGTCAGCAGTTTTTCCGGTGACAGTATTACCATCAATAGCGTACCATTCAATACAATTGGATGGAAAATCATCAGCTTCTCCGCCTGTCAGCCCAGCAGGTTTGGCCGTTCCTTCAGATATACCAATAACACCGTCATTGCCTTTTATTGAAAATTGATAAAGTAAAGAGCTCTCTTCACTGCTTATGTAATGCTGACCAATATATCCGAAAGATGTCTTTCTATATTCCGAATAAATAATATCCACGCCGTTTTCCGTCACGTTTGTTATAAGAGAATCGGCAGATGCATCGTATGTGCCGTTAAAGCAATAAACTTTGCCCTCACTATCAGTATACTCTATAGTATAATTATTTCCGTTTTCAGTATACTTGACATCTGTATGCCCAAATACTTGCATACCGGCAACAACGCCCTCCTGTCCGAGACCAAAAAGGCTAGCAGGCACCAAGCTAATGTCAGCTGTAAACACTCCCGCCAGCTTTAGTGAAACAAAAACTGTATCACTGTTGCTGGTAAGCGCATCAGAAATATTTGATACCATATCAGTCTTAGCAGTATTATACCGAGAATAAGAATCCGAAACAGAATATCCCGTGGTTGGCGCGTTTATACCATCGTCAGTCTTAAGCTCCGG
>CAZSMH010000001.1:0-3877 GCA_964607965.1 uncultured Christensenellaceae bacterium | reverse complement strand
GGATCTGCCGAAGGCGCTCCGCAGCCTGCAAGAATATTACTGAACATAATAACAACTAATAAAATGAAAATAAGCTTTTTCATAAATTTTATTTCCTCCTGAAAATAAACAAAAATTTTATTTCCTATATATTATCATAAAGTCACATAAAAAGAAATATTTATTAAACTCTAAATCTTAAATTTGTATTTTTTAATTATTATATTCCGCCGTGCTTTTTTTGTACTTTTTTTATTATTGTCCAAATGTTATAATATTGTCCGTTGTAGCTAATATAAAAGCCAAAGGGAGAATTACTGTGTACAAAATTCTTGAAAAAAGAGTGTTGAGCGATCAGGTAAAACTGATGGTTATTGACGCTCCGCTTATCGCAAAAAAAGCGCAGCCGGGACAGTTTATAATACTTCGGATAAACGAACAGGGCGAACGTATTCCCCTGACGATTGCTGACTACGATGCAAATGCGGGCACCGTCACTATTATTTTTCAGGAAGTCGGCAAAACCACTATTCACCTTGGAACTTTAAAAGAGGGCGATGCCCTTCTTGATTTTGTCGGTCCTCTCGGAAAAGCTTCGCACTTTGACAAAAGCGTTAAAAAGGCCGCGGTTATAGGCGGAGGGCTCGGTACCGCCATTGCATACCCTCAGGCGAAAAAGCTGCATTCGTTGGGAGTTGAGGTAACAAGCATAATTGGATTCCGCAATAATGATTTGATACTTCTGCAAGACGAAGTCGGCGCAGTATCCGACAAACTTATTGTAATGACTGACGACGGAAGCAACGGGAATAAGGGTTTTGTTACCGATGCGCTAAAATCAGAGATAGAATCCGGCGAAAGTTATGATCTTGTAATTGCCATCGGTCCGTTGATTATGATGAAGTTTGTTTCCAGCCTTACAAAACAGTACGGAATTAAAACAATTATAAGCATGAACCCTATTATGATAGACGGCACTGGGATGTGCGGCGGCTGCCGCGTAACTGTAGGCGGCAAAACAAAGTTTGCCTGCGTCGACGGACCCGACTTTGACGGTCATGAGGTGGACTTTGACGAAGCCATAAGAAGACAAGGTATGTATAAGAAACAGGAGGAGGCTTCTTGCAATCTTTTTTCGGGGGTAGACAAATGAGCAAACGCAATATGCAGCTTGAAAAGACAGTTATGCCGGAGCAGGACGCAAAAAAAAGGGCTCAGAATTTTAATGAGGTGGCACTTGGCTATACTGAGGAAATGGCACAAAACGAGGCTCTCCGCTGTCTGCAGTGTAAAAATCAGCCCTGCGTGTCCGGCTGCCCGGTTAATGTTCAGATTCCACAGTTTATTGCGCTGGCTGCAGAAGGCAAATATATAGAAGGGTACAATAAGATAAGAGAGACAAACGGTTTGCCTGCTATATGCGGCCGCGTATGTCCGCAGGAAGGCCAGTGTGAAAAATACTGCGTACGCGGCATTAAAGGCGAACCAGTGGGAATAGGACGGCTGGAGCGATTTTGTTCAGATTATGCAATAAAACAAGGTTCTAGGCCTATAAAATGCGCAGAACCCACAGGCAAAAAAGCGGCAGTTATCGGTTCAGGCCCTGCAGGGCTTACATGCGCAGCAGACCTTGCAAAGATGGGCGTTGATGTAACTGTATTTGAAGCTTTCCATACGGCGGGCGGCGTGCTTGTCTACGGTATTCCCGAATTTCGTCTGCCAAAAGCGCTGGTGCAAAAAGAAATAGATGCTCTTATGGAAATGGGCGTTAAAATAGAAACTAACATGGTGATGGGAAAGGTACTAACCATAGACGATTTAAAATCTATGGGGTTTGAAGCCATATTTATAGGTACAGGTGCAGGTTTGCCAAAATTTATGGGCTTGCCCGGCGAAAATCTAAACGGAGTTTATTCCGCTAACGAGTTTTTAACCAGAATTAATCTTATGAAGGGCTACCGCTTCCCGGAATTCGATACCCCGGTGGCACGGCATAAAAAAGTGGCCGTTATCGGCGGCGGCAATGTTGCTATGGACTCTGCAAGATGCGCAAAAAGGCTGGGTGCGGACGATGTGTATATTGTCTACCGCCGCAGCGAAACCGAGATGCCCGCGCGTTCGGAAGAGATTGAGCATGCAAAAGAAGAAGGTATAAATTTTCAGTTCCTTGTCAACCCGACAACGATACTTGGCACAAAAGACGGATATGTGCGCGGCATGACGCTTCAGAAAATGGAGCTTGGTGAACCGGACAGTTCAGGACGGCGGCGTCCTTTGCCTGTTGAGGGCTCCGAATACGATATCGAGCTTGACGCGGTTGTTGTTGCTATCGGCCAAAGCCCCAACCCGCTTATGCGCGAAGCTACGCCCGGGCTTAAAACACAAAGCTGGGGTGGCATAATAATAAATGAGGAAACGGGTGAAACCTCTATTGAAGGCGTATTTGCCGGCGGAGACGCCGTTTCGGGCGCGGCCACCGTTATACTAGCAATGGGAGCAGGCAAAATTGCTGCAAAATCAATGTATGAATACTTGATGAAATAATTAAAACTGTTTTTGGCTAAATGGTTGTAGTATAAATGTAATTTTAGTAGTTATTACAGGGTGATCGGCACGGCGGTCACCCTGTTTGCATCATACCGCCGAAATCATTTTAAATAATAAACTGCTAAATCATTTCTTAATGCTAAATTTTGTTTCATGAACCGGTAATTTTTACATATGTGTTACGTTTCTTTGACTTTTCGTAACATTTAAGCTACCATAATAATAATAACAGCTAGGTATCTAACAAGGAGCGGACATAATAACATGCTAGGCAAAATATTGGATATAAAACGGCAGAAGCCCGAATATATAAAACCTGAATCAAAGCCTATACATAAAGACAAGCAAAAAACCGTTAAGCCTGCCCCTATTACGGTGAAGGTAAGTTTAAAGAACCCCGAAAATTTGCGGCAGCAGGTTAAAAAACATGAACCCGTTAAAACTGCCGATAGGCAGGGCACTAGGGAAACGGCCGAAACAGCATCAAGACAAGCAGCTAGGGCTGCGGCAACTTATAATATTGAGGAAGAACGGCGTTATGGCCGCCAAAAACGCAAAGAACAGCCGTTAATTAATAGTTCTGGAGAACTGACCACAGTCAAGGCGAAAAATAACATTGAGGAAGAACGACGTTACGGCCGCCAAAAACGCAAAGAACAGCCGTTATTTAATAGTTCTAAAGAATTGACCGCAGGAAAGACGGAAAAAACGCGAATAATATCATCCGGCAGCATGGTCAGCCGTGTTCGCAAACGCAAAACTGCTTTATACGCGTGCTGCGGGCTTGCGTTTATCGCTGTAGTAATTCTGCTGTTTTCACCTGCGGGTGCGTTTCTTTTCGGCGGCATACAGCAAATGCAGTATGCTCAAAACTCAAAAGTAACCAGCCCCACTTTAATTGAAGGGGAAAATGACAACCGCTCAGATATAAATCATATCCCCTCATTTATTGATGAGAACACAGAGGAAGTGCCTGCCGAAATGCCCACGGGGATATCCGTGTCAGATAATATGCCTGTACCTGCAACATCATCGCCTGTGGCTGATGGGCAGCCTTCATTAACTGCGCCCTCCAAGAATACTGAAGATTTACCCGCTTCCAAGCCAAAAACGCCATCATCACCTACGGCAACGCCTGCGCCGACCCCAAAACCTACACCGACACCGACACCAACCCCAAAACCTACACCGACACCGACGCCGACACCAACCCCAAAACCTACACCGACACCTACACCGACGCCTACACCGACGCCGACACCGACACCGACACCGACACCGACGCCGACACCGACGCCGACACCAACGCCGACACCAACGCCGACACCAACGCCGACGCCGACGCCAACGC